>SCST01000023.1 GCA_004299465.1 Methylovulum sp.
CGCCCTTGTTGTTGAATTTTGGAATGGCTACGGCTTGCAAGCCGCCTGCACCGATAATCATGCCTTTCAATTTGCCTTTGACGGCGGAAAAATCGCTACGGTAACGCGGGTTGACGGGCGGGGCTTCTTGCCCGTCGGTGATAAAGACGGGATGGGTGTCGAGTTTTTGCAGCATTTCCAGCGTGTTCAGCAAGCCACCGGCGATACGGCTGTCGGCGGCCCAGGCCATGCGCCAATCGACTTTTGCCAAGGCCGCATCGATGTCGTTATAGCCTTGACAGACTTCTATCGGCTCGAATAACAAGGCCGAGCGCCGTTCGGTGAACAAGCCCAAACCGACTTTGGACTGGCACGGCAGTTTTGCCAGCAATCCGCGTAATGTTTGCTTGACATACTGCAAACGGCTGACGCTTTGATCGCCCATCTTGTAATCGGCGGCATTCATGCTGCGGGTGATGTCGATGATGAAGGTGTAATTGTAGACAGGGCGCGACTGTATTTGCTCGGGACGCGCGAACAGCACCAGCATGGCGGTAAGAGCCAGGCTTAGGCACCATAAGCGGTAATCTTGATAAATTTTTGATGGCATCGATGTTGTCTTAGTTACTGATTTTACGCTCGTTACTCCCTACGCGTCGGGCAAGGCTCTGAACAGTTACCTTATGGCAAGCCCCTGGGAAATCCCGGCACCGTTGTCCATAGCTGTGATTTCTGGTTAACCGGGCTATCCTCTTCGCTGCTTACCTTGTCCATTTCCGGTAACAAACGCATCGCGACTTCAAGGTTGTACTTCGCGTCCCAAAACCGGCTGTCCAAGGCCAAAGCCTCCCGATAAGCCTGTTTCGCCAACGCGGCCAGCGGCATCGCATCGTTAACCGCCATCGCCTCGGTTTTGGCTATCGCCAGGTGCAGATAAATATTGCCGAGGTTGTAGCGAATTTTCGCTTGCAATACGGGGTCTGGCGCATCGAGGATCAGGTTCAAGGTTGCCAGGGCTTCATCGTAGCGTTGCCGCCTTTTTAACGCCAGCGCCCGCGCCAACCGGACTTCCGGCACGGCGTTGACGACTTTATCCAGCGTGATTTCTTGCCCTGCGGACAAAGCAATCATCAATCCGTTCGTCCGCGCTATGCCGACTAAGCGCCACAATTGCGCCGACATCGCCCCGACGCCCAGCAACAACACGCCCCATAAGGCAAGATGTTTCAAAGATTTCACCGTCTCGCCTCGCAAAATTTTACCATCAGCAGCAAGGCCAGCAGCCCGGTCGCCGATAAATAACAGCTAGCCGACAAATCCTGCCTCGGGATGCGCTCGCGGTAATGCAGCGACGCCTGTTCCAGGCGGTTGATGTCGGCTATCGCTTGCCGCATCGCATCGGGGCTTTCGGCCTGGTAAGCCTGGTACGGAATAGCCAGGCTGGAAAAAAACAAATGCAGGTAGCGTTCCGGCATAGACCCGGCGTTATCGTCCCGCGCATCTTGCGGCTTATCGAACAAGCCAGGACTGTTGGCGGTGCGTAAAAACAACCAGTACAAACGAACTTGCTGCTGCTTGAAATATCGGCGCAATTGCAATTCGCTGTCCGGGTCTATCGCTGCCGCACCGTCGGATACCAGCAGCACAATCCGCGAGCCGCTTAAAGGCTGGTCGGCAAACAGTTCCAAGGCCATGCCCAGGCCTTTGCTGACATGCGTGTAGGCCAAGGCGGGCGTGGCGGTGGCGTCGATCGCCGCTTGTATCGCCTGTTTGTTTTCGGTCAGCGGCAACACAAACAGCGGCGCGGTACTGTATTCGGCGATGCCCAGCAAATCATGCGGGCGTTGTCTGACAAATTCACCGAGCAAACGCCGCGCCGCCGTGGCTTTGGATTCGTCCGCCCCTTCCGGCGTTTTGCCTGCAAAGGTGTTGTCCATGCTGTTGCTGCGATCCAGCAACAACACGATATTGGCGCCGTAACCGATACGTTCGCGGCTTTGTTCGGTTCGGTGCAGGCCCGCCAGCCCCAAGACCAATGCGGCAATAGTCGCCATGCCGCACAGGCGTAGCAACACGGAAATCACGTTGGACAAGGGGTCTGGCGGCAGCATCGCCAGCCACGGATAAGTCGTGGGACGAATACCGTTGTTAAACAGCGGCAACAACGTCAATAACAAGCCGGCTAATAGCCACGGCGTGTCCACGGCAAGCATCACCGCCCTCCCTGTTCAATGTCCAAACATAAAGCGCAGGCTGCGCGGCATCGCGCCACGGTATCGGCGGGGCTATCGCCCCTCGCAAAAAAATACTGGTTAGAGGCCTGGAAAAACCATTCCAACTGCGGGCCGGCGCATTGGTATTGCGGATGGCGCCGGTAAAAATCCGCCAACTGATGCCGGAACAACGGCGCGCCGTTGACGGCGTTCAATGCCTGGTGCAGCACGCTCAAAGCCTCTTCGCTTTGCCGCTCCGAACAGCGCGCCAATTGTTTGCCGGCTTGTTTGAAAATACGCCGCTTCGGCAAACCCGGCAGACAGCCATGCAGATAAGCCAAATACACTGCGCTGTACAGCGTGACGACCGCCGCCGCTGCCAAACCGTACAGCGCGCCGTCGTTGTTTAACAGCGGCGGTACGGCATCGGGACGCAGGTACTGCCCGGATTCGTCCTTCCTGATCGATAGCTCGCGTAGCGGCGATAATGTGAAATGCCAGGCAGGAACGGCTTGCGTGGCGGTGTTGCCGCCTTGCGCCAACGCCAAGTCAAAACCGGGGATAGTCAACATCTTGACTTCCAGCGGCGCGTAAAAGGCTTGGTAGACCAGGTCTATTTCATAATGGAACCCGCCGCTGATTTTTTGCTCGCTGATTGCCAGCCGATTCAGGTTAAGCCAGCGCTTGATCGCCCCGCGCTTCGGCAATGCGCCGCGTTGCAGTTGCACGCCGTTGCGGGTTTCGAGAATAATCCGGTGGCGAATTTCATCGCCGTTGACATAGCCGAACGGGCGCGGGGCCAGAAATTGAAAATTGCTGACCGGGGCTAGGGGCGCATCGCTACAGGCGAGTAAGCACAGCGGCAGCAGGATCATCACAAGCGCTTTCATGGCGTTCTCTTCCAAAAGTAATGTTGAAGTTGCGCCGCGCTGTAGCGATCCTCTAAAAACACCGGCTCGCTACCGAAGCCTCGGAAATAAGCCTGCAATTGCCGCCGCCGTTGCTCGAACGCTTGCCCGATTTTCCGCCGCAACACCGGACGCATCAACAGCGTCCGTGTGGAACGGTTTTCGCTGTCCTGAAAACTGACCAGGCCCCATGCCGGTAAATCCTGGTATTCGCTACGTTGCCACGACACCAAAGGCACGACATCATGTTGCCGCAAACGGTGTAACAACGGTGCCAACGTGTTTAAGTCGTAATGAAAATCGGACAGTAAAAACAGCAAAGACGGGCTTGCCGGCAAATAAGGCAGGGCATTTTGCCAGCGCGGGTGTTGCGGTTCAAAGCGGGCGCTTTGCAGCCGGCGGATTAAGGAGGCGATCGCCCCGCGCTGCCTGCACTGCATTAAGTCATAACGTTGTTCGACCGTCGCACCGCAGGCAATAAAACTGAAACTGTCCCCATAGCTGAAGGCCGATTCGGCAATGGAAGCGAGACAATCTAAAAACACCTGTTGCTTGTTGGCGTCGCCGCTGTTCATCGAAGCCGACCTATCCGCTAAAAGCAGCACCTCTATCACGCTATGTTGTTGGTATACCCGTACCCGATACTGTTCAAACACATCTAGCACACTCGCCCGCAAGTCGATACGCCTGGGGTCGGGATAGGCAATGAGCGGCTCATGGCGTTTAAACAAGCGACCGCTGCCGACCATGCGCCCCGCATGCGCGCCGGGATACACCCTGGTGCCGGGCATTGCCAAACGGTATTGGAATATTTCGGGTTGACGGTTTGCCATAGCCATCGCTTATTGTTGGCTGACGATCAACAAAACCACCAAAGCCGTATATAGGCCGTAGGCAGGCCAGGTATATTTGCCCAATTGCCTGAATAGCCATTGCAGCAATACGCTGTCCGGTTGGGCCAGCGCTTGGGCGCTACACCACCATAAGGCATTGAGCAAGGGCAGCATCAGCAGCACGACTAAACCGTTGCCGCCAAGGAACAAACCGCTCCATGCCGCGGGATACGCCCCATCAGCCAGCCGCAAGATGATTTGCGCCGCTAAAATACCCCAAGCCGTTGCCCCTAGCGTAAATGTCAACAGGAAAAGCCGGCAATTGATGCGGCACAAACAGTTCGCGGGCTTTATCCATGCGCCCGATTGCCGGGACAACCAAACAACAGGCAGCGTCAGGCACAGCACTAACAGGCTGCTGATACTCAACAAGTCCCAGAATTTCGGGCTGATGGCTTCGTTGACCGCCCCGACATAGTAGGCGGCATAAGGCGCGGGTTCCTGGTTGTCCAAGCCTTCGGCAATGATGACGGCAAGCAGGCCTAAACCCGCGTAGCTTAGGCTTGCCAAGCGTAACGCGGCGAGGTCTAGCGCCGATTTGAAAAACTCGATAGTGTTATTCATGTGGATGTGTGCCCGTTTATGCTCGTTCCCAAGCTCCTGCTTGGGAATGTGGTATTGGAAGCTCTAGCTTCCTGTCATTTGTGTCCGTGGATACACGAAGCTGGAGCTTCGACTACCGCGTTCCCAAGCTGGAGCTCTCATCGTTATACACAACGCTGTCCCGTCTCTGTGGGGCAGCGACAATCCCCCTGTAGGGCGTGCCGTGCGCGCCTTGGGAGCTAAGGCGCGCACGGCACGCCCTACGTTGTATTCCGACATCTCTGCCGGAATGACGGTCTCCCGCAGACTTGTGTATAAAGATGAGAGCTGAAGCTTAGGAACGCGCCGACGAGCCGAACTCACGGCGCGGCAATTTGCCCCAGAATACGGTTAATCAATTCAGGCATCAGTTCCGCTTTGCGATAGGCGTACATCGGGCTGAAAAATATCCGGTGCGCCATCGTCACTTGATAAACCGCCTGTAAATCCTCAGGCAATAAATTGTCGCGCCCTTCCAGCCAGGCGCGGGTTTTCGCGGCGCGGATAAAATAACTCATGCCGCGCGGACTGGCCCCGGCCAGGATCAGTTCCGCCATGTCCACATCATCCAGCCGGATGCCGTAATCGGCGGGGCGATGCGAGGCCTTCCACAAAGCCAACGCGTATTCGCGGAGCTTGCCGCTGCTCTGGATTTGTTGCTGGATGCCGGCGGCGACGTCATTCAGCGCGTAATAGGCGATCTGTCCGGACGGCATGTCCAGCACCAGCTGGTCGGTGTCATGGTAGCGCGGGTTAAACATCAGCTCTTGCAGCACGCTATCGTCCGTTGGCGTGTCGATGCTGATCTCGAACATAAACCGGTCTTTCGCGGCGGCAGGCAGTTCAAAGGTCTCTTCGCGCTCGACGCGGTTGCGGTCGGCGAACACTTGCAGATACGGCAAGCGATGCACTTGGTTGAACGCGCTGACACTGCGTTCCGCCATCGCGCGCAACAACAAGGCATGCACTTGCGGACGGGCGCGGTTGATTTCGTTAAAAAAGAAAGTCGCCAAGCGTTCACCGTGGCTTAGCAAGGGGCCGGCATCGACACGCGGCTTGCCGCCTGCGTCCAGGTAAGTGTAATAAACCAGATCAGCGGGCATTAAATCGATCGTGCCTTCGACACGCTGGTAATCACCGCCCAAGCCATGCGTGACAGCACGCAGCAAGGTGGTTTTACCAACGCCGACATTGCCCTCCAACAAGACATGCCCACGGGAAAAAACCGCCAACATTAAATGGCGCACGGCGCTTGCCTGCCCGATCACAATCTGGTTGAGTTGTTGTTCAAAACGTAGCGCGCTTTCGCGCCAGTCGTTCAATTGATAATTGGTCATAGGAGAAAAAACTCCGGCTAACAGGGGGGATAAGCCAGAGTGTAAGTGATATTAGTCTAAAAAGGGTTGCAGCCTGATAGCGGGACTTGACGGCTCGTTCAAGCGATTCTTCATTGAAACCGCCGTAACTATTCAGCCCTTGCTTGCGTGCCGCGCGCGCCATCAACGGACTGGCACGTTCTGCACGCGCCGGAGAAGGCGCGCGCAGTCAGGCAAGGATATGAACAGTTACAAACCGCCAGACAGGCCGCGGGAGGCATAAACAACACGAAAAACTGTTTTATGCCGGAGGGAATCAATTGGCGATTTCCTCCACGTCATAAACAAACCTTCCCGATTTAGTAAAATTCCGCCAGCGTTTCTCGTTACGCGCTTCCATTTCCTTAATCGATTGGGCTTGTTTATTCAGTTCGTTGGCATCGTGCTTGGGGTCGTATTTGCTGCCCGCGACTTTGTCGGGGTAGCCGGGTTTCGGCTCCCAACACACGCCGGGTTCCTTGCAGTTAGTACCGTCGTAAGCCAATGCCGAAAACGATAAACCGGCGGCCAACGCCGCCATGCTGAGTAAAAGTATTTTTTTCATGGTTGTTCTCCTCGTTATTTAGTTAACCATTTGGCTTTTTTCGGGTCGCCTTTGTAGATGTCGCGGATGAAAGCCATGATCTTGAGCATCTCATCGGTGTTAAAGTTGACATATTGCGGTCCCATCATGCCGTTGGCCCCGCCGAACAACAGTTCAAACAGGCCTTGGTCGGTGGCGTTGCGCGGATATGTCCAGTAATCATCGGCAAGTCCAGGGCCTAATTTGCCTTCGGCTTCATGGCCGTGGCAACCGGAACAGCCGGTCATGTACAAGCTTTTGCCTTGTTCGACGATGTCTTTATTGCCGTTGTACGGGTTATTGCCGTCCTGCATAAACTGCTTGAAAACGTCGGTGTTGCCGCCTTTCTTGGCGAAACTCATGTCCAAGGTTTCGCCGGTAATGGCGTGATGCAAGGTGATGTCTGCGTGGGCACTGGCGGAAAAAATCAGTGCCATCAGGGTCAGTTTCGATAATTTCATGCGGTTGGTTTATCCTAATGGCTAGCGGCGACGGCAATAGCGTCCACGTCCAGCAAGGGTATGCCTTCCGCTTCGAGTATCTGCCTGATCTCCGTTTGTTTGGTTTTAATGACGTGGTTCAATTGCGCAAGCAGGGCTTCATCGCCTTTACGCACCGCCATCGACGTGCTGTAGTGAAAACCCACTTTCTCACCGTCGGCGCGGGTGTTGGTGTCGGGTATCACCGTCATCGTCAACGGCGTTGCCGAGGCTTTAACATAACGCCCAGCGGACGGTCCCCACAACGCGGCGACTTCGGCATGGCCGGACGACACTTCGCCGACCAGTTTCGCGTTGTCGTATTTGACATATTGGTTACGCCTGGACTTATAGCCGACCAGCTCCTGCGAGTAGTTGAACTGGTCGTTATAGCGTCCGATGGCGCGCAGCATCACTTCGGCGGGCGAACCCGGCACGAAGGCGATGCGTTGCACGCTGCGCAAGGCTTCGCTATGCCAGTTGTCGATTGCAGGGCGATCGCTTTTCCGCGTGATGAACACATAGCCGGAACGGTAATACGGCAAACTGGTGGCTACGCGCGGATCGCCGGTATCGACGCCGATAACGACATCGCACAGGCCTTTCTCCAAGGTGTCGCGCAGGTAATAGCGCGGGTCTGTCCAATACTCATAACTGACTTTTTTCTGCAATGCCTCGCCCAGTAACTGCGCCAGCTTGTTTTCAAAGCCTTCGCCTTTATTGTTGGAATACGGCATTTCATCTTCGGCGGCGCAGATTTTTAAGGCACGGTCTTCGGCGTTAGCCGCTGATAGGCTTAAACCTAAGCAGCCGATGGTGATTAATAGTTTTTTTGTTAATGGCATGTTGTTTCTCTACTTACGATTTATCAAAGCGAAAACACCATCACGCCGCCGCCCATTTGCGTGTAATGCGCCAATTCCTTGAACGCACCCACCGCACCTAAACCTGCGGTCGGGTCTTTCAGGTCAAACACCAAACCCACGCCGGGCCAGCCGCCGACGCCGTAGTAAATCGCCACGTATTGCTTGCCGTCATGCAAATACGTGATCGGATGGCCGATAACGCCGGACGGCAATTTGAATTTCCACAGCTCTTCGCCGGTTTTCGAATTCAAGGCCTTGATATAACCATCCAAGGTACCGTAGAACACCAGATCGCCGGCGGTAGCCGTCGTGCCGCCCCAGACGGCGAATTTTTCCTTCACTTCCCATTCAAACTCGCCACTGACCGCATTCATCGCCTTGACTTGGCCCAATGTGCCCTTAGGTCCAGGATACATGTTCAGGGTCGCGCCGACGAAGAACTGGCCTGCGCGGTACGGCAGCATGAACGGCTCCCAGTCCATGCAAATATGGTTGATGCCCATGAAGAACAGTTTTTTCGCCGGGTCGTAGGATTCGATGCCCTGGTTGTGATAACCCATCGCCGACGGGCAGATGCCTTTCGCTTCGTGATCCATGTGCGTTGAATACTCAGGGTCGCGGATCGGCAAGCCGGTTTTCAGGTCGACTTTTTTGGCCCAGTTGACGGTGTCGTCAATCTTGAACGCATTGACCAGATCGCCGTTTTCGCGGTTCAGCGTGTACACCAGACCGTTACGGTCGGGATGGGTCAGCAGCTTGGTTTTTTTGCCGTCGACCACTTGCTCGGACAGGCCCATGTAGTTAACGCCGGCATAATCCCATTCGTCATGCGGGGTTTTTTGATAGCCGAATTTCGCCTCGCCGGTATTAACATCGCGTCCCCAGATCGTCATCGTCCATTTGTTATCGCCGGGGC
>SCST01000221.1 GCA_004299465.1 Methylovulum sp.
ACCCGGCGCAGCTTTGCCTGCGAAGATGCACACGCGCGGCGCAGACAATTGTTCACCCTCTTCGACGATGGCAAGGTACAGGTAGACAATATGCAGCAGGTTCAAGAGTTGTCGCTTGTATTCGTGGATGCGTTTTACCTGGATGTCGAGCAGCGCCAACGGATCCACACGCACCCGGTTGGTTGTCCATATGGTTTCAGCAAGCCGCCGTTTATTGCCCAGTTTCACTTCGAGAAACGCCATTCTGAATGACGAATCGTCCGCATAGCGCTCCAAGCTGCGTAACTCGTCAAGGTCGGCAATCCATCGCTCGCCGATGGTTTCTGAAATCAGGCCGGCCAGCCCCGGATTCGCTTTTAGCAGCCATCGCCTGGGGCTTACACCATTGGTTTTATTGTTGAATTTCTGCGGCCACAAGGCGAAAAAATCCGGGACCAGGTTGGTTGTGAGCAAATCGGTGTGCAGCTTCGCCACGCCGTTTACCGAGTGACTGCCGATGATGGCTAGGTTTGCCATGCGCACTTGTTTAGTCTCGCCTTCCTCGATAATGGATAAGCGCGTCAATTTTTCGGTGTCGCCAGGCCAGCGCGCTTCGACTTGCGCGAGGAAACGCCGGTTGATTTCAAAGATGATTTGCAGATGACGCGGCAAGACCTTCTCGAACAGCGGCACCGGCCACTTCTCCAAAGCTTCCGGAAGCAGCGTGTGGTTGGTATACCCTAGCATCGCCTGGGTCAGTTCCCAGGCATCGTCCCATTCAAGGTACTCTTCATCGACCAATATGCGCATCAGTTCCGCGACGGTCAGTGCTGGATGGGTATCGTTTAGCTGTATCGCGACTTTCGTCGAAAGCGCGGCTATGGCACTAGCGCCGAATTCCTTCTTGTAGCGCCGGAAGATGTCCCGCAAGGTACAAGCTACCAGGAAATATTCCTGCAGCAACCGAAGTTCCTTGCCGCTTTTCAGCATATCTGCAGGATAAAGAATCTTGGAGACGGTTTCCGAAGAAATCTTCTGTTCCACGGCGCGCAGGTAGTCGCCTTCATTGAATATTTGCATGTCGAAATCCTGCGACGAACGAGCCGAATAAAGCCGCAGAAAATTGATTGTATGACCGCCATAGCCCGGCACCGGCAAGTCGAAAGGCACCCCTACCAGCACTTGCCAGTCCAGCCACATCGGGTTATAGCCTCCGGCTGCGTCCAGCAGGCCGTTTTCAATACGCCCATAAATCGGCACGATAGAGGCTTCCTCGGGGCGCTCGATCAGCCAAGGCGAGCCCAAGGCATTCCAGTGATCCGGTTTCTCCGTTTGATAGCCGTTGTGGATTTCCTGCCGGAACAAACCGAATTCATACAAGAGTCCGTAGCCGTAACCGGCGAGATCGAGACTGGCCAATGAATCCAGGAAACAGGCGGCCAGACGGCCCAAGCCGCCGTTTCCCAACGCCGCATCCGGTTCGGCCTGGCGTACCTCATCAAGGTCTATGCCCATATCCGACAAGGCGTCCCGGCAAATTTCCAGCAATCCGAGGTTGTAAAGGCTGTTGCCGAGCGCTCTGCCCATCAGGAATTCCATCGATACATAATAAAGCCGTTTTGCGCCTTGAGCGCTATACCTCGCCTCGGTATCCAGCATGCCATCGATCAGGTATTCTCTCAGGGTGAGCGCCATTGCCTCGAAGGCTTCCCGATTCGTCAATGCATCGTCGCCGGTACCCAGCACATAACGGGCATTGTGGCGTATGCGTTCAACGAGGGCAGAACGCTGTTCCTGCCGGTTTATGGTCTTCATGGACATGGAATTCCCTCCATTGCATATTGGGTCAGCGTTAACTAAACAAGCACCGGTTATCTAACTGGCCGGATCATCTAATGGCGTAACAATATAAGGGAACTCGCAAAAATAAACCACAAATACAATGGAACGCAGATGCCAAAAGTAGGCGCCTCTAGGCGACGCAGATGATTATACCCACAGTGATAACGCGGATAAGCCATGATTTTTTGGCTAGGGATGAATTAGCCGGATTATAGTGTGCACATTTGCTCGATAGTCAATGCGTCAGGACCGTTTTTGAGCGCGCTTGCCTTGTCGCCTGCCACCATCTTTCTTGACAGATAGAGGATAAAGCAGTAGAAGTTAAAACGATCTCGCCCACTATTGATGAGCTACCCAGAATGCCCGCACGCGGCCCGAAGGTTCGCATAAGAAACTGGAGGAAACGAAGATGACTGAAGAAACAATACAGAATACTGACAAGTCGCTGATGGACGAATTGGGATTTACCGAAGGGGAAATCGCCAGACGCAGAGCGTTTTTGGAATTAGGTGATGAGGATATTAAGGAATTGGTGAGCATCGATAAGCTCGCTCAAGACTATGCAGACCCCGTCATCGAAGCATTTTACAAGCATCTCCTCTCGTTCGAGGAAACCCAGGTATTTTTTCAAAATCCTGAACTCCTAGAACGCGTCAAGCATGCGCAGAAGGCCTATTTTTCCGGGCTCACCCAAGGCGTTTACGATAAAGTTTACATCGAAGACCGACTCAAGATCGGCGCCGTTCACGAACGCATAGGCCTGCCTGTCAAAGCGTACTTGGGGATGTACAACTTCTACCTGAGAAACGTCGCGAACCGTCTTTTCGAGGAATATGAAGACGTTTCGGGAAAAGCGCTTCGGGTTTATCTCTCGTTGTTGAAGGTGGTTTTTCTGGATATTGGCTTGGCGATCGATACCTACCTCAATCGCCGTGAGCAACTGATCGGCAAACAGCAGGAAGCCATGCGCGAACTGCCCACACCGGTGCTGCAAGTCCGCGAGCGGCTATTGATCATACCGGTTGTTGGGGTGCTCGATTCATATCGCGCCCGCCAACTGACCGAGCAGCTGCTGAACAGCATCAGCGCGACCCGCGCCAAGGCGGTGATCATGGATATTACCGGCGTGCCGCTGGTGGATTCCAAGGTGGCCAACCACCTGCTGCAGACGGTTAGCGCGGCCCGGCTTATGGGGGCGACGGTCATCCTGACCGGCTTGTCGCCGCAAATCGCTCAAGCGCTGGTGGCTATCGGCGTCGACCTGAGCCAAGTTAAGACTACGGTCGATCTGCAAAGCGGCCTGGAAGAGGCGGAACGCTTGCTCGGCTATCGGCTGGTTCCTGTTGGTGAAATGATAGGCGCACATCAAGCTCATTTATGAAAACGCCAATCCTGAAACAAGGCCCCTATCTGATCGCATCCCTACAGGCTGAATTGACCGATACCGATTTGCTGCAACTGCAGGATGACTTGGTCGATCAGGTGGGCCGATTCCGTTCACGCGGCGTCATTTTGGATGTGAGCATGCTCGATGTTATGGATTCCTTCGCGACTCGAACGTTGCGCAACATCGCCCAGGCCATCGGCTTGCGCAACATCGCCCTGGCGCCGCGCAAGCC
>SCST01000222.1 GCA_004299465.1 Methylovulum sp.
TATCCGGCACCTTCCGCTCACAAAACGGCGCAAGCCTGTTCTTCAGAATACGCGGCTATGTCTCTTCCGCCAAAAAACAAGGCCACAACGTATTCGACGCTTTGGCTTTATGTTTTCAAGGCTGCCCTTTGAATTTGGTGAGGGGCTGAGTAGTTACGTTCAATTGCACAAAACATGTTTGTATCTATGCCAAGAAAAATTGCGATAAGGAATGTGCATGAAATAACTTCGCGAGTTAAGGCTTAGCAGGTTTTAAAAACCTGCCAAGTCTGGATAGAATGGCAATGCTATTTGCAAAAGTTATTTCATGCGCGTTTCTAGCCATAAAAGCTTAAACGATGAGGCAAAGTTGCAAATCCCATCCGACGTATGCATGCCATAAAGTTTTTTTCTTACTCCCCCTCCTGCCCTCTGTGGACTTCCTATGCGTTGCTAACTATCACCTAAATCCTGCAAGCCCCAAAAACCAAACAAAAAGTTTTGAATTTCACCGCCACTATTTTATGTTTCGGAGCCTGCCGAAGCCTTGCTTATCGATAACTTCATGACACACGCCGTAACCGATCAGAATCTAAAAAAATGATGAGTAACTGGCCGATAGCCAGCTAATAGTGCGCCTCCTTCCCTTAAGAAAGCTAGCCATCGATCAGTTGGGTTGCCGCACCGTCGTGTTATGAACCCAAACCAACCTCGACCCAATCACTCCAAACTTGTGGATAGAGTGGGTTATCCGGCGTTTTAATGGTCAACTGCCGACTTCCGGTTAGCAACTTACCCGCCATACGAACTAAATAAGTTCGTATGGTTTCGGGTTCCCAGTGCCGAAGCGCCTGGCTGGAACTCATGAGAGACATCCAGCGCAGGGTATTGTAGGCCAGAACTGCACAATGAAATAAGCCCGCGTTAGCCAAGAAATCGGCAGTTCTTATCTTGCCCATGCCCATTTGCCCTTTAGACTCTTCGATCCAGGTTTCGCAAGTTGCGCGTTCCCCGTATTTTTTATGGGTCTGCCAGGGCGTTAGGGCTTCAGTGGTAACGTAGCAGAAATAATCGAACCCGTATCCGCAGGTGTCCAGCAAATCTACTTGTAGGCTTTGTTCGTTAGGCAACCTCTTGCGTACTGCGACAAAGCGCCGTGACTTTTTCCAGTCACCACAACGGTAGGTGAACATGCATTGTTCCCAGTCGGGTTGGCCTGCGATGGCAGACCATTGTTGCTGGATTAACAGGCCAAGCCAATTTTTAAGCTTAACCTTGATCAAGTAACCGTGCCCACGGGCATCCAGTAAATCCAATAAGGCGCCGGCAAAATAACCACTATCAGCCCGGATAATGACGCGTATCCTGCTGGGCAAATGCACCAGCAATTGCTTGACGAACTCAACGACACCATTGCTGGTATAGGCGCTACCGGTTCTAAACCATGCTTGCAGAATTTCTTTACTGCCCACCCAGAAAGCCAATTGGGGATGGTAGGAAAGCGCCCCTTTTTTCTTGGGGTTATAGCCTTTGGCTGCGCCTTCTTGCCTGCCGCATACCGAATCAACCGTGGAATCAATGTCTATCCATTGAACCGGATTGAGTCCGACCGTTGATGTGCCGGAGCGGTTAGCCTTGCGCCAGATTTGTCCCCGTAACACATGATTGACCGTTTCAAGCTGATTAATCTGTTTTTCGTTGAGTTCTTTAAAGAGCCGGCTTACTGTTGTTTCAACGGGCATCCTGAGCCAGCCTGCAACCTCGCGCAACACGCCATCCGACCAGACCGCGCATAGCTTGGCGATGGATGAGGCTCCTCCTACTATGCCTACCAACGACATAAAAATCACATCGGTAAGTTGATATTCAGCATTATCACCCCGTTGATGCGGAACATGCTGGCTGACAGTTTTTTCAAAACCCATGCGGTCTAAAAACTTTATCACGGGAATAAGGCCTGCCTGGCTGGTAAGCCCTCTGTCGCTGTTGGGGACATTTTGACAGTGCCGGTTTGTTTACGGGCTGTTTTGGGGGATGGTTTTGAAAATTTTGCTTTCATCGAAATAATGACACGGGTAATTGCTCAATATTGACATTATCCCATTGATTATTAGTAGTTATTGAAGTTTATTCGGCTGTTGATTGCAGGTTTTAGGTAGAAGAAAAACGCCTGTCTTTATCGGAACTGGAGGAGCGTTTGACCGACTCGCCGTGGGTCGCCGAGGCATTTACCGTATCGATAGCAACAAGCCGGGACGTGGTCGGCGCTGCCGTGGTGTTGACTAAAGCCGGTTTTGAGCAACTTAAGGCCACAGGAAGGAACGCATTAATCAGGCAGCTGCGGATAGGGTTGCAGCAATGGTTCGAGTTGATAGTCCTGCCGAGAAAATGGCTGCTGCTGGACAGTATGCTATTGACGCCACAAGGCAAAATTGACGCTCACCTGCTAAAAACGCTGCTGGAGGCGGATCATCAAAAACTGCCGCAGGTGCAAAGCATTGCCGTAACGCACGACAGCGTTGAACTGCTGCTCAGGGTGCCGGAGGAATTGATTTATTTCCCCGATCATTTTGCCGCTTACCCGATTCTACCGGGTGTGGTCCAGATAGCGTGGGCAGGCTATTTCGGCAAACTGTTTTTTACAGTAACCCAGCCCTCGTTAACGATGGAAGTCATTAAATTTGTCAAAGTCGTTAAGCCCGGCGATGAGCTTAAACTGACGCTTAACCGGCGCGTATCGCCAAGTAAACTGTATTTTAACTTCCGCTCAGAACAGGGAACACACAGTTCAGGGCGACTTATTTACCCAACCCGGCACGGCGAACACCTATGAAACCCTGCATCATCCCTGTTTATAACCATGAACACGCCATTCCCCATGTCATATCGACATTACAGGGCTACGGCATTCCCTGCCTGCTGGTCAACGACGGCAGCTCAGCTGCTTGCTCAAAGGTGTTGGCCGATTGCGCCGCACAGCAACCGGCTTGGCTGACGCTGATAAACCGCCCGGAAAACGGCGGCAAAGGCGCCGCAGTCATGGATGGGTTCAATACCGCCTTGCAGTTGGGATACACGCATGCGCTGCAAATCGATGCCGATGGCCAGCACAATAGCGGCGATATTCCGCGCTTTCTCGAAGCCGCCCGCTTACACCCGGAAGCGATGATTTTAGGGCAACCCGTTTTCGATGAGTCCATCCCTAAAAACCGTCTTTACGGCCGTTATTTCACCAATTTATGGATAGGAATAAATACCTTGTCGTCAACCATTGCCGACGGGATGTGCGGTTTCCGGATCTATCCGCTGGCCGCCGTAGCCCATTTAATGCGCACAAGCCGCCTCGACCGGCGCATGGATTTCGACATCGATATTGTCGTGCGCCTGTATTGGCAGGGCGTCAAAACCGTCAATATGCCTACGGCGGTCAATTACCCTTACGACGGCGTATCTCATTTCCGGCTATGGCAGGATAATCTCATGATTTCGAAAATCCATGCCCGCTTGTTTTTCGGCATGTTGCTACGCATTCCGCAACTCCTGCTAAGGCACCGGCGATGAACAAAACACCGCATTGGGCGCAAATGGAGGAGCGTAGCGTAATCTGGGGGATGCGCTTCCTGTTGCGCGTCTACCTGTTGTTCGGCCGCGCGGTTCTGCAACTGTTTTTATACCCGGTCGTGATTTACTACTGGCTGACTAACCGACAGGCCAGGCAGGCCAGCCGGATTTATCTCGACCGGTTGGCGGCCTTCGCGCCGTCATTAAAACTGCGCGGCAGCCTGCTCTGGAGCTACAGGCACTTTATCAGCTTTGCCAATGCGCTGATCGACAAACTCGCCGCCTGGTCCGGGGCGCTGTCGCGGGCTGATATACAGTATTACGGACGGGAGCCATTAATCGCCACAATACGCTCAGGGCAAGGTGTAGTATTGCTGGGTTCGCATCTCGGCAATCTTGAGGTATGCCGCGTCATCGCCGATTTCGACAAGACAATACGCATTAATGTCCTGGTCCATACCAAACATGCCGAAAAATTCAACCGCTTGTTAGGCCAAACCAGTGACAACAGCCGCTTAAACCTGCTCCAGGTCACTGAAATTAGCGCAGCGACTTCCCTATTGCTGAGCGAAAAAATTGCCTGCGGCGAACTGGTCATCATCACCGCCGACAGGACGCCGGTAGGCAATCGGCAGCGTATCGGCAAAGCTGATTTTCTAGGCGCCGAGGCGATGTTTCCGCAAGGCCCGTTTATCCTGGCTGCGCTGCTGAAATGTCCGGTCTATACGGTGTTTTGTTTAAAGCAACAAGACCAGCATGTTATTTATTTCGATCACTTCAGCGACCTGCTGAAACTCCCGAGAAAATACCGCGAAGCGGAAATGCAGAAAGCTATCCAGCAATACGCCGAACGCTTACAGGCTTATTGCTTAAAAGCACCGTTACAGTGGTTTAACTTTTTTGATTTCTGGAGGGTTTAGACGACTTACTGCTGGTTATTAAAGATTTTTTTGCGAGTGTCTTTAGGCGGGACCGCCAAGTTCATGACATTAAATCAGCGGCAAAAAAATAATTGTTCTTGCCGGATTTTTTAGCCTGGTACATCGCATCATCGGCATATTTCAATAACATTTCTGCCTCCTGGTGGTCGCTTGGATAAATCGAGATACCGATACTGATGCTGATGTAAATTTTATGGTGATGGATAAGAAAATCCGCACTGATTGCCGCCAATATGTTTTGGGCGATTCGATCCATATTCGCCAATGACTGGATCGATGACAGGATAATAGTAAATTCATCGCCGCCCAGCCTAGCCACCGTATCATCCTCGCGGCAACACAGCGTTAGCCGGTCGGCAACCATCTTCAGCAATTGATCGCCGGTTTCATGGCCGAGGCTGTCGTTAACCGCCTTAAATCCGTCAAGATCCAGGAACAAAACCGCCATCAGGTTCGCATTGCGTTTAGCGTGCAGCAAATCATGCTGTAATCGTTCATAGAACAATAAGCGGTTAGGCAGTCCCGTTAACGAGTCATGAAATGCCAGGCGCGTGAGCATTTCTTCTTTTTCCTGTTGTTCGGAAATATCATGTACCGTGCAGATATTAATCTGGTACTCGCCCTGGTATATCTGGTGGTGATTGATTGCCGCGTTAAAGCGTTGCCCGTTATTTCTGAGGCCCAGCGCTTCACTATCATTTTCCAGGATCAAGTCGTTTATGTTTTTATTTTTTAACGACTCGTCCGGATAAGCGAAAAGATTTTCGGCCGCTTGGTTCGTGGAAAGAATACGTCCGCAATTACCATACAGAATGATACAGGTGTCTATCGAATTAAAAACATTCAGCATAGCCGCATTGTTTTGCAGGGTTTGCCGTATATTCCCGCGCAACCTGAAGTAGACAATGCCGAAATTAATCAATGCCAAAACCAGGAACACCCGCTGGAATAGCCTTAAATTACTGGCATCGGTAGTCGAGTTTTGCTCCAGCGCCAGTGTTAATGCGTTCATCGACTGCAGCAGTTTCGCATTGTAATCGACCAGTATCGCGCTGGCCGCGCTAATTTCAGCAGGCGTCGCAGAATGGCCCGTCGCCCTGGTAAAAGGCGCCAAGGCCTGCTTCGCAACCGCCCATAAGCGCAACGCCGCTACTAGGTGCGCATGTGTATTCGCCGCCGTACTGGGCGGAAGAAATATTTGCTGGTAAGCCCCGTCCAGGGTTTTCCCGCCCTTCCAGAAAGCGTTCAGGGTTTGGTCGAATAATGTAATAGTGTCTTGCAATTCGTGTAGCGCGGCGCTTTTATCGAGATTGCCGGCGGCTTGGATAATCAATAGCGCTTTAGTCATGCGCTGGCTCAGCATGCGTTGACGTCCCGCCAGGTTAATCGCGACTGCATTTTCAGACAGGCGGTATGAAATCAGGTAATTAAGCGATAAGGCAAAACAATCGAAAAGTACAAAAAAAAGCACCGGCACCAATACCGACGGGACCGTTTTTTTGGAAGCGGATTTTTTTTCATCATTACCGGAAAAAAACTGCCCTTTTATCATGGACTATAGCCATTCTGCTGCAATATCAACCAATAAAATACGCTCATCATCGAGCCTGAGCGATAATGTCTTGCAGAGCAGGTCGGAGCTAAAATCGCGGTAACGGTCAGACGTAACGACGCGATAACAGTCGTCCGTCACTTCAAGCGCGCGCAGCTGGTAGAAATAAGCGCGCCATGACCAGTTAAAGCCTACTTTTTCACTGTCATCAACCCACTTGCCGTCAATAAAATTAAAGTTTGATGAAATCTGGTCACCTTCGTTATTGCATAAATAAAATCTCAGCACACCGCTGTCATGAAAAATATCGGTCGGTAATTCATCGAGATTAAAATCCGTTTCCAGGGCATTTTTCAGGTGTTCAATCAAATTTTTAATTTCCAGGATAAATTGTATTTTGTCCCTTTCCCTGCCTATCGTCGTCTGCAGGAATTGCCTGCGTAATGTATAAATTTCTTTTTGATAATGCGTTGAGTTTTGAAATTCCGCTGCGGCCGGCGAAAACAGGTAACCTTGCATATACTGGGCGCCGCAATTTAAGCCGAAAAAGAACTCATCGGCGGTCTCTACGCCTTCACAGACGATACGGCAGCCGGTGCGCCTCGCCAAACGGGTCAGCATGTGGACAACATCGCTGGCGATGCCGCCTTTGGCAGCCATTTGAAACAATTTCATATCCAGCTTGATAATATCAGGCAGGATAGTCATGACTCTTTCCAATTGCGAGAAGCCGGAACCGAAATCATCAATGGCGACTTTTATGCCGTTTTTGCGGTAGATGTCGACTGCTTTTACGAGCTTGTCCATATTACCTTCCGATTCGGTGATTTCTACAACAAGCCGGCTCCTGTCGATACCGAATTCATCTATCATCAGCAAGGTAGGCAGTACACTAAAGTCAGAGACATAGTCCAGCCAGGTTGCTGAAATATTAATCGTTAAATAACAGTTGTCATTGAGCTTGCTGAATTGTTGCAGCGCCTGACGGCGCACGATACGATCCCATTCAATCAATTGCTTATGAGGTATATCCGGGGCGGAAAACAATTCTCCCGCTGAAATGACCCGGCCGTTTGCATCATGTTGCCGGGCTAATGCTTCATAACCGACGATATTACCGTTTGCCGCACAAACTATGGGCTGGAAATAAGGAAACAGCTTTCTATCTTGGTCCATATTAATAGCGTATTTTTAAGATATGTTGTCGTAAATCCAGCATTTTTAACCTTTATAATTCGGTGAAATTACCAACCGGATCGCTGGCATCCTGTTTTAAGCCAGGCGAAATATCGATGAGGCGTAAGCGGAACATAGCATGAGTCATGCCACAATAGTCACATGATGGCTATAGGCCGTTACCATTGCGATGGCGTTCACAACACCCGGCATTATCTTCGGCATGAATCTTTCTATTCAGTCAAAGCACACCACAGTTGAAAAGAATATAGCGAGAGCCGTCTATGCGAGCAGCGCATCCAAAGCTATCGACAACGGGATAGGCAGGGGGAGCGGCGGGCATAATGCATCATTTTAGCTCACAACAAACCCATTATTGATTTATTTTGGTGCATTAAAATCGCACAAACCTTGCCCGGCTTGCGCAAATATCCGGGCTTATGTGGTAAAACATAAAAAAAACACTTACAATGCCAATCGTAAAAATAATGTCATCCCTATATTCTTTACGAATTCCATACTTAGCTTATCCCGTGAAAAATAAATTTTATGCATCCTTGTTAATAGGGGTAGGTTTAGCTATTGCAAACACGTACAGTTATGCAAAACCAAGCCATTCATCGACAAAAAAACACAGCTCCGCACCGGCAAAGCACAGTAAAAAGGCTGTCACATCGAACCTTAAGAAAAAAGACAAATCTCCAAAGCACACAACTGCTGCGGCCAAGCACGGCAAAAAGGAGATTAAAGCGGCTATTAAACGAAGTAAATCACATGTACATAACACGCTGCTTTCCCACCTGAAAAACACCAAGAAAAAACATTCCGGCAAGATAGCTTCCAGGCCATCAGGCAGTAGACGAAAGCATCAAGAATTCGCCGCCCACCAACCGGAAACGACACTGACGCCGCCTGTTTCAAACCCGAGCCCGACCAGAATTCCCCACCTGCCTTCCAGCAACCGGCTGGTTCATCTCGATATACAGCCATCCGAAAATAACCCGCGCATACATTCATTGATACCGGCCGACAATAGCGATGTTATCCATCATTCAAACAGCGTTGAAACCGCAATGCCGGGCCAGTACACGACGGCGCACGGCGTTATCACGTCATCCTTATCGGCAGCTGGCCAACAAGCCGGTTTATCGAATGAGCTGATCACGCAACTGACCCATATATTTGCATGGGATATTGATTTTGCGACTAACCTGCATCGCGGCGACCAATTTACCATCGTTTATGAAAGCGGCGACAATGAGCAGATCATCGCCGCCGAATTTGCCAGCCAGGGTAGAACCCTGACCGCCGTCAAGTATGAAGACGGCGACGGCAATATCAATTACTACACGCCTGAAGGCAAAGCGATGCGTAAGGCGTTTT
>SCST01000866.1 GCA_004299465.1 Methylovulum sp.
GCCGAGACATCGCCGTCCTCGCGGATCAACAAACGCGGGGCCATTTCGACTTGCGTCACCTGGCTGCCGAAGCGGGCGAAGCTTTGCGCCAGTTCGCAGCCGATAGGCCCGCCGCCCAGCACGACGAGGCGTTTAGGCAGTTCGCGCAAGGCCCAGACCGTATCGGAAGTCAGGTAGCCGACCTCGTCGATGCCGGGAATCGGCGGCACCAGCGGGCGGGCGCCGGCCGCGATAACGATGGCGCGGGTGCTTATCGTGCGGCTTGCACCGGCTGTGCTTACCCGGACTTCCCAGGGCGAAACAATTTTGGCTTCGCCTTCGATCACGTTAACGCCCAAGCCTGAATAACGCTGCACCGAATCGTGCGGTGCCACGGTTTTGATGATAGCCTGCACCCGCTCCATGACATCGGCAAAATCGAATTCGGCGGCGGCTGTTTTAATGCCGAAATCTTTGGCACGGTTAACCTGGTACAGCAGCTTCGCGGAGCGGATCAGCGCTTTCGACGGCACGCAACCGGTGTTCAGGCAGTCGCCGCCCATTTTATGCTTTTCGACCAACGTGACTTTGGCCTTGACGGCGGCGGCGATGTAGGACGTGACCAGGCCGCCCGAGCCTGCGCCGATGACGACGATGTTATTATCGAAACGCGCAGGCTTGGGCCATTTTTGATAAATTTTATTGGCTTTGATGGTTTCGACGATTTTATTGGCGATCAGCGGAAAAATACCCAACAATACAAAAGAGCCGAGCAAGCCCGGCGAGAGGATGCCCGATAACGATTCCAGTTGAGCCAGTTGAGTGCCCGCGTTGACATAAACCATCGTGCCGGCCAGCATGCCGACCTGGCTGACCCAATAGAAAGTCTGGGTTTTCAGCTGGGTCAAGCCCATCGCCAGGTTGATCATGAAGAACGGGAAAACCGGCACTAACCGCAATGTAAAAAGATATAGCGCGCCCTCTTTAGCCAGGCCCGCGTCGATGGCGTTAAGGCGCATGCCGAAACGCGCCTTAACCGCGTCGCGAAACAGGAAGCGGGCGGCCAGAAAGGCCAGCGTCGCGCCGATCGTGGAGGCAAAAGACACGATCACCGTGCCCCACAA
>SCST01000223.1 GCA_004299465.1 Methylovulum sp.
ACCGCAGGGGCGAGGGACGGGCTGTGGTCGGGCAATGACTGGGGACTCTTGTCGATCGGCAGGCAAGGCTCTGACTGCACCTTACTTTTAAACCAACGGCATTGAGGGTTGGGCTGAGGGGGAACAAATAAAGCTTTAGACGATTTCCAAAAATGAATGTACCCAAATTGCGCAGGATTTTTGTTCATTTTCAACGACTGCAAGGATGCCACCACAAGAGTGGTCTAGGGACAGAGCGGTTGCCGAGGCGTAAAAACAGGCGCATAGCGAGCTATGTCACTATTTTTACAACCCAGGAAATGGACAAAAAGACCAGCGAGTTAGGTATATTCTTCGCCGGAAATCGCCTAAATTCGGCCTGAAAAAATCAATATAATATCAAGCTCATTAGCTCCGTTTATGACGGTTTGCTGACGCGAAACCGTCTTACCGCTTTAGTTCGTTTCTGGGGTCCAAATCACTTCGAGCCATTGCTTAAAATCGCGATCCATATTTGTGCTTTGTTTCACTAAATCACGCCAATCCACCAGCTTGTCGCCGTTAAGGTCTCCGCAATCGGCTTCAGGTGTCCAACATTGCTCTACATAATCTTTCATGACTGCCTGAAGCTCGTCCTGTTTGGCTTGTTTATCAGTCGCATTGATCGTTCCGTCATGATTTGCGTCGGCCAACCCGGCGTAATTGAGACCAATTTTTTCATTAATGAAGCCAACGAATCTGGAAACTCGGCTATAGACCCCATAATTCAATGGTAAAGCACAACCGTCTCCCCAACTAACAATTCCCGCCAAGACCCATTTACCGAAGCGCTGAACCATCAATGGACCGCCACTGTCGCCCTGGCAGGAATCCTTGCCACCGGAAAAATAACCGGCACACATCATATTATTTGTAATCGCCTCTGGACCCTGGCCCTTTTGCTCAAAAAGGTCGCGGCATTCCTGGTTGGAAACGATGGGAAGCTGCACCTCCTGCAACTTGAAAGGGAAAAAGTCGTACTGGTTATTGCTCATATTCCCCCAACCGATGACGGTAGACATTGCTCCCGCGAGATCGGTATTTCCAGGAATCATGGGTAAGGTAACGGCGTTTTTCACCGGTGTTTTGAGCTGTAGCAGCGCCACGTCGAAATCTTTGGTGAAATTATTGTACTTAGGGTGCATGATAATCCGTTTAATTTTTACTTGTTGCCCCTTGTCTTCCTTAAGGTTATGGACGCCGGCAACTATATGAAAGCTATCGGTATTTTCACCATAAACACAGTGTGAAGCAGTGATTACCCAGTCGGCCCTAATCAATGAACCGGCGCAGAATTGGCCCTTGTAATTATCTGGCAAATGGCTGAGCTCTACGATCCAAGGCCAGCTTCCCGGCGTTGCTTCGACTCCTCCGACGATGCGGCTATCTGCCAGTAGTGTTCCGGCAGACAACATGGATGCAAGTGATAGCCAGGTCAATATTTTCTTTTTCATTGTTAAACCCCGTGTGTTTAAGATTGTTCTACCTATGCCTCAAAAGCTGGCTAGTACCCACGCCTTAAAATATATCGGATAATATCACCTTTTCATCCGACTAACACACCGCATGGCACGCCCGTTATCCCCGCTGAAGCTAAACACAGAACAACGCGATCTCATAGAAG
>SCST01000224.1 GCA_004299465.1 Methylovulum sp.
GCGGCTACCAGAGTATTACGGTTTTTCATTGAATATCTCCTGTTTGAATTGACAATAAATGCACTACTCGCGGTTAGTAACTCCGTTTGTGAACAAGCTCCCTAATCTGATGTGCCTGGATGCGGTCTGGGTTTCATCAGTTATTGACCTGACTGCTGCAGAATGGCCGTATCCTGCAGCAACAGGTTAATCCAGTATCAGGCGCGTATAAGAGACGCGGCCGTTGGCTTCTTCCTGGTTACCTATTTGCAGAGTGCCTGTCAGTTCCCAGCGACCTGGACGAAAAGACATGGCTTTATCAGCATCTGCAGCTGGCATATGGACAAACAAGGTTGCGGTGGGGAGGTCGTCGGCCGGGCCGTCTTCTTTTTCCGCCAGGCTCACAGGCAATGGCGCCAGCATGAACAAACCCGTGGTGGGTTCTTCTTCTTTCACCATATAGCCTGTGATGCGGACACGTTTGTTGTTAAGGCCCAAGAGTTTTTCGGTGGGCTCCGGGCCGCGCGGACCCATCGGGAATTTGTAGAATTCTTTCAGCGTGATGACAGGTGCTTGCAAAAGCAAGGCTTGCTTGACTTCTGTAGCAGAAGCCTTACTGGTATCGTCCTGGGTGGCTTGACCTGCGCAGGCTGCCAGGAGCAGTGATAAAACCGGCACGCAGCAGGCCATATGACGAGGGGATAAAATTCTCATGAGTGCTCTCCAAGCTATAAAACAGCAGCTAAGAGTACTGAATGAATATGTCAGTGTTGTGAAAAGCGCGTGATGGTTGATGGTGCTTGAAAGCTGCTAGGCGCATGGCGGTGGCGGCGTTGCTTTTTGCCGATGCCGGGCTGTTGAGTTTTTAATGTTACAATAATGCGTATACTCAAAGCAGTGAGTGACACTGAGAATCCAATCATTCTGCATTAACTTTCTTTCCTCGCCTGTATTCCAAGTTAATCGTAACTACTCAGCAGTTAGAAAAATGGAACGCAGATGACGCAGATGAATAGGATAAGCACAGATAACTCAAGCGAAATTTTATGTTATCTGTATATCAGCGCCATCTGCGTTCCATTGCATTTAATGGTTGAGTCTTACAGTTAACCCGCCATTCAACCAGACCTTGTCCTACATGTCGGTACCGAAACAAATTTATTCCCTATTGCCTTATTTTTCAGACAGTGCAGCTCTTTTTTCATCGATTGCAATGAAACCCTGGGCGGTTTTTCTCGATAGCGCCCATCCATACAGCCAACTGGGACGCTACGATATTATCGCCGCCGACCCGGTATGCACGCTGCTTACACATGGCGATACGACGGAGATAACCGAGGGCGGTGCATCGACAACATCCGCCGCAGACCCGTTTGACTTGGTTAAGCGATATCTCGGTTTGTTTTCGCAAGCCGGTGCGGATGATGATTTTGATGAACTGCCTTTCAACGGCGGGGCTATCGGTTATTTTTCGTATGATCTGGCGCGCCGCCTGGAAAGGCTGCCGGTTATTGCCGACGATGCCGAAGGTATTGCCGAAATGGCGATAGGCATTTACACCTGGGCGGTGGTCGTCGACCACCACAGGCAAAAAAGCGTCCTGGTCGGACACGGGCTTGATGAACAGGTGCGCTACGATTTAATCAGGCAGTTCAGTCGCTTACCGGATTTGCAAGCGCAGGATTTGTTTTTTAATGTCGTCGGCGATATTACGTCCAATATGGATAGGGGGCGTTATACGCAGGCGTTTAACCGCATTAAACACTATTTGAAGGAAGGCGATTGTTACCAGGTGAATTTAACGCAACGCTTTGCCGCTTCTTGCGACGGCAATCCCTGGGTGGCGTACCAATTGTTGCGGCAATTAAACCCAGCCCCGTTCAGTTGCTATCTTAATTTACCGGAAGCGCAAATTTTAAGCTCATCGCCGGAGCGTTTTTTAAAGCTGGAAAACGGCGTCGTGGAAACAAAGCCGATTAAGGGTACTCGGCCGCGCAAGGCCGATTATCTGGAAGATCAGCAACAAATCAGCCTGCTGGAAAACAGCAAAAAAGACCGTGCTGAAAACCTGATGATTGTCGATTTGTTGCGCAATGACCTAGGCAAAACCTGCAAGACAGGCTCAGTCAAAGTGCCTAAGTTGTTTGCCGTGGAAAGTTATGCGACGGTGCACCATCTGGTCAGCACGGTAAGCGCTGAGCTGTCGCCTGAGCGGCATGCGCTGGATTTGCTGAGAAGCTGTTTTCCGGGCGGCTCGATCACCGGTGCGCCGAAGATTCGCGCGATGGAAATTATTGAGGAACTGGAGCCGCATCGGCGCGGTGTTTATTGCGGCGCTATCGGCTATATCGGGTTCGATGGCAATATGGACACGAATATTGCGATTCGGACCCTGGTTCATTCAAAGGCTACGATCCGTTTCTGGGTCGGCGGCGGCATTGTCAATGATTCGGTTGTTGACGACGAATACCAGGAATGCTTCGATAAGGCCGCGGCGCTGCTTGAAGTTTTGCAGCAGTTGACGGTTAAATGATCAGTAACTTCTTATTTGCCACAGGTAACCATGCAAGACCTACGAGGTTTTAAAAACCTCGTAGGTCTAAATCCGGCAGCTAATCTGGACAAATTTAGCAGGCTGAATAGTTATAAAAATCTGTGTTAATCATAATAATCAGTGTCATCAGCGTTCTATTTTTAGCCCTGAGTCGTTAATATTATGGACTGTGGCGGTTTATTTTTTGCGAGCTACCCAATCAAGCGGACATCGACATGCAGTATAAAGATTATTACAAGGTAATGGGCTTGTCACGGGATGCGGGACAAGATGACATCAAGCGAGCCTATCGTAAATTGGCCCGCAAATACCACCCCGATGTCAGTAAGGAAGTGGATGCCGAAGCAAAATTCAAGGAACTCGGCGAGGCTTATGAAGTGCTTAAGGACCCTGAAAAAAGGGCGGCTTATGATAGGCTGGGCGCTAATTGGAAAGCCGGTGAGGATTTCAGGCCACCGCCGAACTGGGATGAGGGTTTCGAGTTCAGGGGGGGCGGTGTTGCCGGCGATCAGGCCGGTGCGTATAGCGATTTTTTTGAACAATTGTTCGGGCGGATGGGCTTCGGCCAGGCGTCCAGGGGACAGCAGGGATTCCATGCTCGGGGGCAGGACAGCCATGCAAAAATCCATATCGAACTGGAAGACAGCTTTCGCGGCGCGGTGCGTAATATCTCGCTGAGCGTTCCTGAAATCAATGCGCAAGGCCAGGTACAAGTCAAGCATAGAAGCCTGAATGTTAAAATTCCGAAGGGTATCAAACCGGGGCAGCACATCAAATTGGCAGGGCAGGGGGACCCTGGATTACGCGGCGGGCAGGCCGGCGATTTGTTTCTCGAAATCGCGTTTAACAATCACCCGCTTTACCGGGTGCTGGATGCCGATGTTTACCTGGACCTGCCGGTGGCGCCGTGGGAGGCGGCTTTAGGGGCTACCGTCAAGGCGCCTACGCCGGAGGGCTATGTCGATCTTAAAATCCCGCCGAACTCCAGGGCCGGCAGTAAGCTGCGCTTGAAAGGCCGGGGTCTCCCGGCGCCAACGCCCGGCGATTTTTTCGTGGTATTGCAAATCGCCTTGCCGCCGGCAAATACCGATAAATCCAGGGCGGTTTACCAAAGAATGCAGCAAGAACTTGATTTTAATCCGCGCCAGTTTTTGGGGGTACAACGGTAATGGACTCACATGATTTATCATTAGTGCATACAGGCACGGTTATTGAAGAAACCAAGCTGACACTGGAGCAACTGTGCGATGCCTGCGGCGTTCAGACCGACTGGGTGGTCAGCCTGGTGGAAGAAAGTATTATCGAACCGCAGGAGGATACGGAAGGGGAACGTTCGTTATGGTATTTTTCAGGCGCGAGTCTCGTGCGCGTCCGTTCCGCGCTCAGATTGCAGCGCGATCTGGGCGTCAACCTTGCCGGTATTGCGTTGGCTTTTGACTTGATCGAAGAGCTGGATAATCTCCGCGCGCAGCTTAAGAAAATGAGACATGATTAGGCGCAACAGGTGTAAAACAACCTCAGCAGTTAGAAAAATGGAACGCAGATGACGCAGATGCCGACATTCCGCACCCGATTATCCAGAAGTGGCATATAACTGGACATAACGCTGACCGAGCAGGTTAAGTAGTTGATGATGGTGTTTGTTGCAATTCAG
>SCST01000024.1 GCA_004299465.1 Methylovulum sp.
AATCTATCAAAGGGATCTCGATGATGAAAAGGCAGTTCCATTGTTTTCAGAACGTGTTTAAAATCAATTTCCAGCAACGTAATATTATTGATAGATTGCTTATTGCACAAACCATTATTGAAGACATGGTGCTGTTAAGTGTCGATAGCGCTTTCGACGCTTATGATGTCGGACATGTTTGGTAAAAAACGGTTATTTCGACCTTCACTTTGAAATTTATTTAGAAAGATGACTCAGCGCACCGCCGAAATCGAACGCAACACGCTCGAAACCCAAATTAAAATCAATATCAACCTGGACGGAAACGGTAAAGCCTCGTTCGCAACCGGCGTGCCGCTTCTCGACCACATGCTCGACCAGATCGCCAGGCACGGCCTGATTGACATGGACATCCAGGCGCACGGCGATTTGCATATCGATGCCCATCATACCGTTGAAGACATCGGTATTGCCCTGGGGCAGGCGGTTGCGAAGGCAGTCGGCGATAAAAAAGGCATTTATCGTTACGGACATGCTTATGTGCCGCTCGATGAAGCCCTGTCCCGTGTCGTGATCGATTTTTCAGGCCGCCCCGGCCTGTTTTATAACGTTACTTTTACGCGCGGCATGATAGGTTCGTTCGATGTTGATTTGTTTCACGAGTTTTTCCAGGGCTTCGTCAACCACGCCCAGGTCACGTTACATATCGATAACCTGAAAGGCGACAATGCCCATCATATCGCCGAAACAATTTTTAAGGCCTTAGGCCGCGCGATGCGCATGGCGATTACCGCTGATGAGCGTATGGCAGGTATAATGCCGTCCACTAAAGGTACGCTTTAATCTTCTT
This sequence comes from Methylovulum sp., assembly GCA_004299465.1. Taxonomy (GTDB): domain Bacteria; phylum Pseudomonadota; class Gammaproteobacteria; order Methylococcales; family Methylomonadaceae; genus Methylovulum. The sequence goes on from SCST01000024.1 coordinate 830, forward strand.
TTTCAAATCTTGAACTTGGCCGCGTTATGTCTTCTGTTGCTGTTATTGATTACGGTATGGGTAATTTGCATTCCATTGCAAAAGCCCTGCAACATGCCGCCCCTGATGTTGAGGTACAAATTACTGCGGACGCCGATAGCATCCGTGCCGCCGACCGAATCGTTTTTCCGGGTGTCGGCGCTATTCGTGATTGCATGCAGGCGCTCACGCAATCGGGTTTGGCTGATGTTATCAAAGAAATTTCGGGTGCCAAGCCGTTGCTGGGTATTTGCTTGGGCATGCAAGCCTTATTGACCGTCAGCGAAGAGCATGCCGACACGCGATGCCTGGATATTTTACCGGGCAGAGTCGTGCGATTTGCAGAAGGCTTAAGCGATGATAGCGGCAATACATTAAAAATTCCCCATATGGGTTGGAACCAGGTGCAGCAGCGTCCGCACCCGTTATGGGCCGGCATCCCGCAATGCAGCCGGTTTTATTTCGTACACAGTTACTATGCCCGGCCTGATGATACGGCGTTGATCGCCGCTACCACAGACTACCCAGATGCTTTTGCCTGCGCATTGGCGCGAAACAATATCTTTGCCGTACAATTTCACCCGGAAAAAAGCCAGGCGGTTGGCTTGCAGCTGCTGAAAAACTTTTTGTATTGGGATGGACAAATCCAGTGATCACCTGCTATCGAGGAAGCTTTATCTATGCTGTTAATACCCGCTATCGACTTGAAAGATGGAAAATGTGTGCGTTTACGTCAGGGACGCATGGATGATGACACGATATTCTCGGATGATCCGGTAGCAGTTGCCCGGCGTTGGGTAGATGCCGGCGCGAAACGCCTGCATTTGGTCGACCTCGATGGTGCGTTTGCCGGCAAGCCCAGAAATGCCGATATCATCCATGCTATTGTCGAGGCATACCCTGATGTGCCGGTACAGATAGGCGGCGGTATTCGTGACGAAGAAACGATAGAAGCTTACCTGAATGCCGGTGTCGAATATGTGATTATCGGTACGAAGGCCGTTAATGAACCGCATTTTGTCAGGGATATGGCCTTGGAATATCCGCGCCGCATTATCGTCGGCCTGGATGCCAAAGACGGCAAAGTGGCGATTGACGGTTGGTCGAAATTGTCCAAGCATGATGTCATTGACTTGGCTCTTCATTTTGAAGCCGATGGCGTCGAGGCGATTATTTATACCGATATTTCCCGCGACGGCATGATGCAGGGCGTCAATATTGAAGCTACCGCGAGGTTGGCCCGCGCGATTCATATTCCGGTGATCGCGTCCGGCGGCATTACTAACCTCGATGATATTAAAGCCTTGGGTGCAGTTGCCGGCGACGGCATTATCGGTGCGATTACCGGGCGGGCGATTTACGAAGGGACACTGGATTTTGCCGAAGCCGAAAAAGTAGCCGAGTCTTATTGATTAATGAAAGCCGCTGAAGAAATTAAACAGCTTGCTTTCGAACGTTTACAAGAAGCCGTGATTTTATGCGACAACGGTAAGTACGATGGCGCTTTTTACTTGGCGGGTTATAGTATTGAATTAATGTTAAAAGCGAAGGTGTGTGAGCATTGGAATCTGCCCAGTTTATTTGATGAAAGCTATCAAACGCATGGCATTAGTGAAGTGAGACGGGCCGTAAAAACCCATGATATTGCGGTATTGCTTATTTTCAGCGGCTTAAAAGCCAAGTTTGACCTGGCAAAAAGTACAAATATGGTGCTTGCGGAAATTAACTTGCTGCTATTTACATCGTCAGGGCGTTGTTTATGGAATGAACAGGTTCGTTATCAGTCATCAGGTTCGCAATATCCAGAGGACGTAAAAGCGTTAATTACATTATTACAGCACGAAGAAGGGTTATTGCAATGGATAAACAAGAATTAGTGGCTAAGCTGGAAGGCTTTAAGCAAGCCTGTCATGATCAGGGTTATATTATTGGCGATCTTTATCTTGATGAAGCATATCCGGGTGACAGCTCGACCTCTTATGTGGTCAAAATGATCGTCAATAAAACCTGGCGGGATACCCTGAGCAGCCCTGGAAAAGCATTGTCAAGGCTGCTTGATGTGCTGTTTGAAACCACCGAGGCCAAAACCCGCGAAAAAGTATTTACCTTATGCATTTATAACGAAGATGAGCGCGATTTGATGAAACTGCCTTCCTATCGGCCTGCCGCATGAGCCTAGCCAAACGCATTATCCCTTGCCTGGATGTCGATAACGGTCGTGTTGTCAAAGGCGTGAAATTTGTCGATATCCGCGACGCCGGCGACCCGGTCGAGATCGCCCGCCGTTACGACCGCGAAGGCGCGGATGAACTCACTTTCTTGGACATTACCGCGACACATGATAACCGCGATACGATCGTCCATGTCGTTGAGCAGGTTGCCGGCGAGGTGTTTATTCCCTTGACGGTAGGCGGCGGGATCAGGACGCTGGACGATATTCGGCGCATGCTCAATGCCGGCGCCGATAAAGTCGGCATTAACAGTGCAGCGGTATCCAGACCCGAATTTGTTAGGGAGGCAGCCGAACGTTTCGGTGCGCAATGCATCGTCGTTGCCATTGATGCGAAAAAAGTCAGCGTTGGGAATGAGCCGGCCAAATGGGAAATTTTTACGCATGGCGGCCGCAAAGGAACCGGCATTGACGCCGTGGCATGGGCGAAAAAAATGGTTGCTTACGGCGCCGGTGAAATCCTGTTGACCAGCATGGACAGGGACGGCACTCGCGCCGGTTTCGATTTGCCGTTAACGCGGGCGATCAGTGAAGCGGTTACTGTGCCGGTGATTGCTTCCGGCGGGGTCGGGTGTTTAGAGCATCTGGCCGAGGGTATTACCGACGGTAAGGCCGATGCGGTATTGGCTGCGAGTATTTTTCACTTTGCCGAATATACTATCCAGCAAGCTAAAGAGCATATGAAGTCTCGCGGCATTGAGGTGCGTCTATGAACTGGCTGGATGAAATACGCTGGACGGCAGACGGTTTAGTCCCCGTTATCGCTCAACAAGCCGGTAACGGCAGGGTGTTGATGTTTGCCTGGATGAACCGGGAGTCCCTGGCATTGACGGCGCAAGAAGGCTATGCCGTATATTGGTCGCGTTCGCGCGGCAAATTATGGCGTAAAGGCGAAGAATCAGGGCACCGGCAAAAAGTGTTGAGTATCCAGCTCGATTGTGATGAAGACGTCGTGTTGCTGGAAATTGACCAGGAAGGCGGTATTGCCTGCCATACCGGACGGGAGAGTTGTTTTTACCGGCGCTTGATTGATGGGCAATGGCAGGTGGTGGACGCAGTGCTGAAAAATCCTGAGCTGATTTATAAAAAATAGAAATGCTATGAACAACACACTTTTCCAACTTGCCGAAGTTCTCGAGCAGCGCAAACAACAATCAGCCGACACATCTTATGTTGCCAGTTTGTATGCAAAAGGCTTGGATACTATCCTGAAAAAAATCGGCGAAGAAGCGACCGAAACGGTTATTGCCGCTAAAAACGGCGATAAGGAACAGATTATTTATGAAACGGCTGATTTGTGGTTTCATTGTATGGTGATGTTAGCCGATCAGGGCTTGCATCCTCAAGATGTATTGAAAGAGTTAGAACGGCGTTTTGGCTTGTCTGGTCTAGAAGAAAAAGCGCAACGCAATAAATGAAGCTGTAAAACAGCAGCTAAGAACTATCAATTTTGGTTTAATCGGGAGTTAAAAATGGGCTTAAGTATTCCTCATCTGTTAGTCGTATTGGCTATTGTCATTATTGTTTTTGGAACCAAACGCCTGCGTAATCTGGGGGCGGATCTGGGCGGGGCGATAAAGGGTTTTCGTTCAGCCGTTAAAGACGGCGAAGAGGATAAAAAAATTGCCGAACATGAAGGCGAGACTATAGATGTCGAAGTAACGAAAAAAGATGAAAAAGTCTAGCCATGTTTGAGGTAGGTTTTTCAGAGCTGTGTATGGTTGCGCTGGTGGCCTTATTGGTAATAGGGCCGGAACGCTTGCCGAAAGTAGCGCGGCTTGCAGGATTCTGGGTTGGCAAGACGCGTAATATGATGGCTTCCGTCAAAGCTGAAATCAATGCAGAATTGCAGGCTGAAGAAATGCGGCAACTGTTAAAAGAGCAATCGGGTTTGGAAGAGCTTCAAAAAATGCAGCATGACTTTTCGAATGCGGCCGATACGCTTAAAGCTTCGCTTGAACAGCCGCTGCTGGAAGAGAGTGCAACACGGGTTAAATCGTATGAGCCCGAATGATTTTGAAGGGGCTGCAGAGCAGCCGTTTATCAGTCACCTGATCGAGCTGCGTGACCGGCTTCTGCGCATTATCTTATGTGTACTGGCGGTGTTTTTGGGCTTGGCTGCTTATGCTAATGAAATCTACAGTTATCTAGCAGGGCCTTTGCTGAAGCATCTGCCGGAACACAGCACGATGATCGCTATCGATGTGGCGTCGCCTTTTTTTACGCCGTTTAAGCTGGCCCTTATTGCCGCTATTTTCATTTCTATCCCTGTTATTCTTTACCAGTTTTGGGCGTTTGTTGCGCCGGGTTTATACAAGCGGGAACAGCGTTTGGTACTGCCGTTATTGCTTGCCAGTACGCTGTTATTTTATCTCGGCATGGCTTTTGCATATTTTGTCGTCTTCCCGTTGGTCTTCGGCTTTTTAACGGCAGCGGCGCCGGAAGGCGTCGCGGTAATGACCGATATTGCCAAATACCTGGATTTTGTTTTGGCGCTGTTTTTTGCATTCGGTATTTGTTTTGAAGTACCGATATTGACTATCGTATTGGTTTGGACAGGACTTACGACCCCTGCTGATTTGGCTGAAAAGCGGCCTTATGTGGTGGTTGGGGTATTTGTTATCGCGATGTTTTTAACGCCGCCCGACGCCATCTCTCAAACCCTGTTGGCAATACCGATGTGGATGTTGTTTGAGCTGGGATTGTTGTTTTCGAGGTTTTTTGTACGCAATACGGAGGCTGATTATCTTGATGAAGATGAAGAGATGCCGCCGAGACTGGATAAAAAACATTAGGATTTAACTCGTTTCGACACAGTTCCTGATGGCTGCCGGCTGTAACCTATCTTGAAACCGGGTCCGTATGGTGTCGGCGATTGCTCCTGTCGGATCCGGCGGCGCATAAGTCCAGGGCTCAAAGTGCTTGGTAAGCAACCTGGCCGCGCCGTAATCAATTAATTTACCGATAATTTCACGATGATAGCTTTCGGTAGCGTTAGCGCTGAGATCGACCAATAAGGGCTTGCCGGTAAAAGCCGCTTCTGAGCACATCGACAGTGAATCGCCGGTAACTATAAATAAGTCGGCATGAGCCAGCAAGGCTTGGTATAAGCTGTTTTCAACCTGCCGCCAGTCAAAAAAAACACAGCTCAGTGCCGCAAGCCCGTCCAGCAGCGCCACGAGTGCGGAATCCGGGGTCCTGCGGCTGTTTGAGACGACAAGACATCCGCCTAGTGATTTGCCGATTCTGGCGACGCGCTCGGCGAAGCGCTTCGCGTGTACTTCGTTAAATCCGTCGCAATAGCGGGTATTGCCGCCAACTAATACGCCGATGATGGGTTTTGGCAGTCTGTTGAAGTCGTTTTCATGTTTCAGGTATGCAGTCGCAAGGCTTTCTCGGGTTAGTTCATGCGGTACGCCGACCATCGTGACGATACTGGCGCCGGCCAGTTGCGGCGACGCAATGAGATCGTATTCGTAAAGACGCGGATGGGGTTCGTCCGGCAAAATAGAGGCGAGATAGACATTGATCAAGCGATCAGTAAACAGGCTCCGCAAATTGGCGATTTCGGCAGTGGTATCTTCGCCCGTGCCGCTGATGATTAGCAATGACGAATCGCCATCGCCGTTATCGGCATAGCGTTTTACCAGCATCTGTTCATAAGCGATGGCGTCGCCGTTCGGCGTCGGGATCATCTCGTAGCCATAACCCAAACGTTCCGCCAGCCCTATACGGGCATGCAATTCACCGGTATAGGCGCTGTCTACGACCCATACCAGCGGTTGAACATTCTTGCAGGCTTTAGGATATGCGGCTGTCATTATTTATCCTCGTTCGCTCAAATCCTGCGCGGCAATGGCGCCATCGGCGATTGCACCGACTACTGATTGATGTTTTGGATTGGCGACATCGCCAATGGCATAAACCCAGGGGATGGACGTTCGTTTCGCCGGGTCTGTAATTAAATATCCCGCTTCTTTCGCTATGCCTGAAAAAGCCTCGAATGCATCCAGGAATTCGGTATTGGCGGCATATCCGGTCCGGGCAAAAACCAGGTCGACGTTAATTCGTTCAATAGCCGCTTCCGGTCCCTGTAAAGCGATTTCGATGCCGCCTTGATGTCTTCGGAAGGCGCTGACTCGCGTGCCGTTGCGTGCGGTGATGAGGCCTTGTCCGATTAGTGTCCCTACCTCTTTTTGAACGGCGTTGCGGGCTTTTGAGCGGGAGCGTATCAATAGATAAGTGCGTGCGCCAGCCAACGCGACATCCTTCGCGGTATAATAGGCATTATCGCCACCGCCGATTACGGCAACCGTCTTACCTGGTATTTCCGCCAATTTGTCGACATGGCCGACAGGAAAGAAAGAGATGAGTCCTTCGTCGCATAGTGGTTGGAACCCAGGTATCCCAG
>SCST01000225.1 GCA_004299465.1 Methylovulum sp.
GCGCAGAAATATGCCGATTGAGCGTAGCGGGACGCCGGGGACGGATATTTTGCCGTCGCTGACTTCCGATGCCGGAATTAAAAGCCTGATTACCGCGCTTGTCGGCGTTGAAAAAACGCTTGACGGCCTGGTCGGCGAGGAAGGCAAGCTCAGCAATAATGGCAGCGCAAGCCAGAAAAAGCTCAGCGACAAATTAAGTGGGTTGTTGGATGCTTACCGCGCTGAAACCGGCAAAGCGTCTCCGAATGAAACGTCATTACAAACTTGTCTGCAGGATATAACGGCATTTTATCTCGACATCATCACGTATGTCCGAACGGCAGAGACGAATGCACCCGATCCTGCGGCCAGCTTATTCAAGATTAAAACCGACCTCGAAAAATTCAGGCTTAATTCGGGTTTAATAGACAGTCTCAAATTACTCGCAGGGCATCATAAAGCGCTGGTAGGCAACACGACGACCCCGGCGATGGCCCTGTTTGGAACAACCGATCTGAGCGACCTGGCAAGCTATTTAGGCTCGGCAAATTTGCTGACCGATGCTGGCGTACCGGATTTATCTTCGCTCTATACGGCGAATGGGCTGACGGATATTGCCAGGGCGGACATCGCCTTTAGCGCCTTGATTGCAGCAAGCGCCGGCATTTTAGAGGATTTCCGCTTTTATGCCAGGACGCTTTCCGAATACGAACTGAAGCTCAACCAAGCCCTGCTTGAGAGTTTCGGAACCTACAAAACACTTGCCGGCAAAGCCGCCGATAGCCTCAACCTGATTCCGCCTTCAGGGCTGATAGCAGGTATTTATGCCGCTGTTGACCGCGACCGGGGCGTCTGGAAAGCGCCTGCCAATATCAGCCTGAGTTCGGTTATCGCTCCGGCCGTGCAAGTCTCGCACGAAGAGCAAGAGGCTTATAACGTCGATGTCAACGCCGGAAAGTCGATCAATATTATCCGTTTTTTCATCGGCAAAGGCACCCTGGTCTGGGGCGCACGCACGCTGGCCGGCAATGACAACGAATGGCGATATGTCAGCGTGCGGCGCTTTTTTTCTTTTGTAGAAGAGTCCGTTAAGAAAGCCACCGAACAGTTTGTGTTTGAACCCAACGACGCCAATACCTGGGTAAAGGTGCAGGCGATGATAGAAAACTTTCTTACCGTGCTGTGGCGGCAGGGCGCGTTGCAGGGCGTTAAACCCGAGCATGCGTTTTATGTGGCGGTGGGCTTAGGCAAAACGATGACCCCGCTCGACATCCTCGAAGGCCGCATGATTATTGAGATCGGCATGGCTGCTGTGCGACCTGCTGAATTCATTATCCTGAAGTTCTCGCACAAAATGGCTGAATCTTAAACAGCCCGCTGGAACCGTCCATTCTTCATTAAGCAACAAGGATAAATATCATGGCACAAGAATATCCAATTCCCCGATTTCATTTCCAGGTCGACTGGGGCGGCGCAAAAATCAGCTTTACCGAAGTCACCGGCCTGGTGATGGAAAGGGAAAAAATAGAATACCGGCATAGCGACAGCAAGGATTTCAACAAAATCAGCATGCCCGGCATGGTCAAAAACAGCAATATCACGCTGAAACGCGGTAAGTTTGAAGGGGATTTCGACTACAACACCTGGTTGGAACAAATCGCCAACGAACGTGTTAACGGTCGGCGGGACTTGATTATCCGCCTGCTTAACGAAAAGCACGTTCCCGTTGCCGCATGGTCGGCTACCCGCTGTTTTCCCGTGAAAGTTACGGCGCCCGATTTAAAGTCCGATGCCAATGAAATTGCGGTCGAAAGTATTGAAGTCGCCCATGAAGGCCTGAAGTTGATGAAAGTCTAAGCGGTTCGACTGATGATTGATTACTATCCGCCGTTAGGCTTCTATTACAAAGTCGAATTCGGCATCAGCAAGGATAAAAACGATGCGCGGTTTCAGTCCGTGTCGGGTTTGTCGGTCGAGTACGATTACGAAAATTTCAAGGAAGGCGGCGAAAACCGCTTTGAGCATAAATTGCCGGTG
>SCST01000226.1 GCA_004299465.1 Methylovulum sp.
GTAGCCCCACTCCTGGTAAAACCACTGCGCAAGCGTAGGGATGGCTTCTTTATGCTCGGCTAAGTAAGTGATGTCCATAGCTTATTGATATGAGCGTAGAAGGCGCGCCCTACCCTCCCGGGCATAACGCGGCTATCATTACTCCTTGATGCGAACCAGGTCATGGCAGCCTTTGCAGGTTTCACCGAGTTTGCCGAACTGGGTCTTGATCGCGTTGATGTCGCCGCTTGCCGCCACTTTCGCCAGTTCGTTGGCGGCCTCGTTAAAGCTATTGGCAACTGCCGTCACTTCTTCTTTCTTCTGGAAGAATTCAGGCTTGAGCCGGCTTGTTTTCCAGCCGGTACCCTGGTCCGTACCTTCACCATAAAGCTCGCCCAGGCCGGAATTGGCAATCGCGGCTATCGCATTCGCCGCGGCGGCGACATAGTCTTTGTTAAAGGTCTCGGGATGATCGATCACCTGCTTTTTAATTTTGCCGGTATTCCAGCCCAAAAAAGAGTAGGCCGATTGCCGGAATCTTATCTGTTCCTCAATCGGGCCCGCTAATGACGCTGTAGCGACTGTTGCAAGGATAATGGCGGATGCAAGTTTGGTTTTCATGGGTCAATTCCTTAAAGATTAAAATATTTACTGCGTTAAAAACTGGGTTGGCTAACCGGAACCGGGGCGCTTTCAACCGGTTTGACAATTTCTACGCCACCCCAAACGCCCCACACGACTGCGCCGGAAATAAGCACGGTCATAAAAAAACGCGATACGCCTCCCCCGGTATAGGATGACGTCGCCAACGCCCTGGGCACCTCTTTTTTTCCCGTCAGCATCGGCGCCAGCAAATTGGTCTTCTTTACCCAACGGTAATAGGCAATGGCGGTTAAATGCAGCACCAGCAAGGCCAACAGCACATTGAAAGCCTGTGCGTGCAAAGCGCTTAATGTATCGCTGATGGACTCGTCATCCACCAGGCTGAACAGCGGCCCTGCAAACGCAATGTCGTCGCTGGAACACAGTCCCGTCGCGACCAATACCGATAAATCGGTCAATAACGCGAATACCGCCAGCGCGCCCAGCGGATTATGACCGGTACCGTGCCAGCGGCCTTTAAGATAGGCGGCCAGCCGCCGCGGGGTGGGAAAGAAACTACCGAAACGGGCATGCGTGGTGCCGATAAAGCCCCAGATATAGCGGAATATCAGCAGTCCCAGAATCAAAGCCCCTATGCGCCCGTGCCAGTCCATTAAATTACCGCCGAGCGTCGCCGTGATATAAGCCGCCGCTACTGAAACCACCAACAGCCAGTGGAAGAGCCTGGTGGGGAAATCCCAAATTCGAATCGTCGCTTTCATGGCTTCACCTCTTAAAAACTGTTTACAAACTGCTGGCTGCGCAAGTGGTCGTTGAAAAACCTGATCGTGCGTTCCCAGGCCAATTTCGCGGCCGCTTCATCGAAACGCGGCGTCGTGTCGTTGTTAAAGCCGTGCTGCACGCCGGGATAAATGAACGCTTCATAATTGACGCCAGCCGCTTTCAGCGCGCTTTCATACGCCGGCCAACCGGCATTGATGCGCTCATCAACGCCGGCATAATGGATCAGCAACGGCGCCTTGATTTTCGCCGTTTCTTCGGCGGTAGGCTGGCTGCCGTAAAATGGCACGGCGGCGGCCAGGTCGGGAATCCGCGTCGCCAGGAAATTAACGATGCCGCCGCCATAACAAAAACCGACGGCCCCGACTTTGCCGTTACTTTCCGGCAACTTTTTCAACACCCCGACCGCGGTAATAAAGTCCGCCTGTAATTTGGCTTTATCCAGTTTCTGGAAAAGCTCGCGGGCCTTGTCTTCATCGCCAGGGTAACCGCCTACTGAAGCCAGGCCGTCCGGGGCAAAGGCGATAAAATTATCCAGCGCAATACGCCGGGCAATATCCTCGATATGA
>SCST01000227.1 GCA_004299465.1 Methylovulum sp.
CTCAAGGTCGTGCGCGTTTCATCGCTATCCTTGACCGCTGCCCGTTGCGCGGCAATGCCATAATAGCCGTCCAGGTCTTCGTGCGGAATCCAGCGTCCGCCGACCACGCTATCATAATGCCTGGGGTGGCTGTCCAGCGTTTTGGGGCTAAATTCATCCTGGGGCTGCCAGTAAAGCTCCAACGCATGGCCTGACATCAAGTCAAAAACATGCCGTGCACTGAGGCCGGTTGCATAATTAGCGGCGGCATAGCGGGAGCTTACAGGGCGATTGCTTGTCCAGACTAACGGGGCGGCATGGACAATGTTCCAATGGTTGATAGGCGCCAGGAATTTTCCGATGCGCAAGGTGTTGCTGTCATTAAACTCGAAATCATTGTACAGCCGTTCAATGACCAGGTTTCCCCTATCGAACATCGCACCGCGCGCTTCTTTCCAAAGCGGCATGGAATAGGCTTCGGCTTCCAGAAAGGGATTCAGCCAGGCGCTGATATTTCCTGAGACGAATATACTGAGGTCATCAAGTTCGATAGCCGTAGGCTTGCCATTACGCACCGAACCTACCAGATTGGCGTAACCGGACACGCTCCAGTTATCGAACAATCCGTTTTTTTCATCGGCACCCGCTGCCAGACAAAACAAGCTGGTAATAAACCAGCAAAAAACTGGAACCGGATTTTTTCTCATGTGATTTCGGTGGCCTGTTAGCCGTTATATTAGTTTGGGTAACTCGCAAAAAACCTGCGTCCTGTTTTTTGTTGATTCATCGTGCATTTTATTTATTGCGGGTTACCACCGTGCTGTTCAAAAAATAGGTCACCAGATACGTCTGGCCTAACGCTAACAATAGGCAGAATCGCCGTCAACCGCCGGATTGCATTCAATGGCGGGAAAGCCGAACAAATTCCATCAACGGCCGGATGGGTGGCGACAACCGATTCTATCGTATTCACCGGCTTTACTGTCGATATTGCCATTCTTTTTGAGTAAAAAAGCCGCTCTGGCAGTGAAGAAGTTATTTCATGTGTATTCCTTGTGATATACAGGTCGGTTTTGGCTGAACAGTCACGAATCTTTAACATACAAATAACCTTTGCCGCGCACAGTCACTATCAATGAGCCGCCGTTATTGAACGGGTTAAGCTTTTGCCGGATGCTGCTCAGGTGCACATCGATACTGCGGTCAAATCGCGCCAACGGGCGGCCCAAGCCCTGCTCGGACAGCTCTTTTTTACTGACGATACGCCCGGCGTTGACGGCGAGGACTTCCAGCAGGTTGAATTCGGTGCTGGTCAATTCCAGGGCTTGGCCGTTCCATTCCGCCCGACGTTTCTCCGGCCATATCACCAGCGGCGGCAGCGTGATTGAATTACCCGGTTCGTTATTGTCGTCAGCGGAACGGGTACGCCGCAATATCGCGCGTATGCGCGCGACCAGTTCCCGCGGCGTGCAGGGTTTAGGCACATAGTCGTCGGCGCCTGATTCCAGGCCGACGATGCGGTCGACATCATCGCCTTTGGCGGTCAGCATCAGCAGCGGCACACGGCTTTGCATGCGGATCCGGCTTAACACTTCTATGCCTTTCATACGCGGCAGCATAACATCCAGCACGACCAGCGCGTAATTTCCCGATAGCGCCTCGTGCATGCCGGTTTCCCCGTCATGAGCCGTGACGACTTCAAAATCTTCCTGTTCCAGATAATCTTTGAGCATTTCGGATAACTCAATATCATCGTCAATCAATAAAACACGAGTCATTGTTTTTTTACCTTGTTTAAATATACCGGATGAACCTGAAAACGGCGTTTTGTCCACGAAAAACACGAAAAGCACGAAATTATTCAACGAGATGGCACGCGGTAGTATGCAATGCAACAGACTGATGTGTTGTGTCTTTCGTGGATAATTGCTTTTTCCAGGATGAAACCTACCCTGCTACGGGTCAATAGTCGTAACGTTTACTCAAATTTACATTCGCTAACGGCGCTTTACTCGGGCCTCCGGCATACTAAAGCTGAGAGTAACAGCTCTCTTACCTTTACCCAATCAGGAGCTTATTATGCCAAAATCCATTTTCAACTATTTCATTATCCTGGGCTTTTTACCGGCTATTGCATTGGCAAAACCGGATTTCGGCGATATGCCGCCGCATTGCGATAAACACCCGCTATCCAGGCACAAGCCGTTTGCAGGCGATGAACTGCCGCCTTTCCTGTCCGATCTCGAATTGACGCAAACGCAGATGGAACAGATTAAAAAGCTGCTCAGCGCAAAGGGTACACAAGTTCACGATAACATGCAGGACGCCTTCAAGCTTAAAGCCGAATTGCATCAACTACCTTTCTCAAACGAATATACAGAGGACAAAGCCAAGGCGTTTATTTCTAGCTCTATTCAGACCCACGCGCAAGCGATGCTTGAAAAAGCAAGATTGGATAATGCCATTTTTCTGTTACTGACAAGCGAGCAGAAAGAACAGTTGAAAGCACATATAGCGAAGGCTTTTAATAGAGAATAACAAGGTTCGCGCTGGATCGGCGCCGGCCTTTCCAGCCGGATAATACTGTGAAATACCGACAAATATGATAATACAAACGTTTATTTACAGGCCGGGTGGATTTTCGCCAAGCTGCAACGCGGCAGGCATTTTTTTCAGCAACATCAGGTGGATGCTTAGCAGCCTGTTATTTTTTGCATTGTCAGGCTGTTTTTTGAAGCCAGCCGCACTGACGGTTGAAGAACAAAGTGAGAAAATTGAAGCTTTTACCGCTGATGGTGGTTATATCTCCTCACAACAGCACTCGATTAAATCGATACGTGAAATTTGGCTGCATGAAAAAGTGTTGCTGGATATGACGCTCGCCGCGCCTAGCGAACCGGGCCATTTTCCGGTGATTGTTTATCTTCCGGGCCTGGGCGAGAATGCGAATGCGGGCGCTTTATGGCGACAGGCATGGGCGAAGTCGGGGTACGCGGTAGTTACCGTGCAACCCGTTGAGCTGGCGGCGGCGCTTAAAGATCTGGAATCGCTCCAGAACGATCCAGATGCAGGGAAGGCGGAGGAAAAGAACGAGTTAAAACGCATACAGGCATTAAGATACAGCGATTTGCGCTATATAGGGCGGGAGTATTTTTCAGCGGCTGAATTAAAAAAGCGTATTGGCCATGCGGCCTGGGCATTGACGGAATTGACGCGCAGGGTACAGGCTAAATCATCACTTTTTGCATCGCTGGATTTATCACGCGTCATTATCGCCGGTTATGACATAGGCGCGCAAACCGTAGCGGCTCTGGTCGGGGAATCCGTCAACATGCCGGTTCCAGACCTGGGTGGCTTGCATCCTATGGCGGCAATTATTTTAAGCCCGTCTGTTGATTTGGCCTCGGGCGATATTGACTCCCGATTTAAAGATATGACACTGCCGATGCTTATCGTTACCGGCACGGCGGATGATGATCCTTACGGCATCAGTGTGGCCGATGTCCGGGCGGCAATGTGGCAATATGTGCCTGCCGGCAATAAGTACCTGTTGTTATTGGAAGGGGCTAAACATGGCTTGTTTGCCGGTTTCGGTCTACA
>SCST01000228.1 GCA_004299465.1 Methylovulum sp.
GGCCATTGGCAGGTAAACCATGCGGCTATGACACCAGTAGCGCCAGGGATGAACCGGCAGCCATTGGGGGAATAACCACATTTCCGGAAACAGGCTGTTGAAACCTTGCCAGCTGTATAGATTCAGGACAGACAGGTAAAATTTTCCCCACGAGGGGATGCCAGTCGCACCGCCATTGTTTTTGATCCAGGTCCTGGCCTTGACCAATTGTTGATGATTTTTATCTATTCCCAGAATCCGTAGTGACACGTATTGCATGACAGTGCCAAATAGTGTCGATTCGCCTTCTATATGCATACCCCAGCCGGCATCCTGGTTTTGATGATTCAATAAATAAATCTTCATCATTTCCTGGTGGGCTTTGGGAAACGGCGTATCTGAAATATAAGCGGCAATCAGTAAGCCCGGCAATAGAAATAGCGGGCCGCCGTAATCACCAGGCCAATGCCCGTCTTCACGTTGCAAATAAGAAAAATAGTTAATGCCTTTGATCAGCGCATCGATGACTTTTTGTTCTTTAGGATGCTGTGACTTAGGTATTTGTCCCTGAAACTCACTGAACTTCGCGTTAATAGCGGTGTTTCTAAAAACCTTGTCGCCAGAATTGGGATTACCGGATTTATCAAACTGAAAGTCTTCAGCAAACTGTGCTATTTCTTCGTCGGTAATGTTATCGACATTTTCCAAATGCTCATTGATATTATTTGAACTAGGCTTGAATGCCCATATTTGCCGCCCCTTTTCAGTGAGGAGTTGCCAGTTTTTCCAAGAAGCGTTTACATTCGGCATAAATCTTTATGAGGGATATTTTAGCTTGGTTAAGCAACGCTTACCCGCTTTTGAAAGCGGGTAAGCGCGTTTTAGATTTATTGATTAAACAAGGCAATACGCACCATTGCGATGAGCCCTTGCAGTTTTTTCCATAAGCTAGGCGGTTTACGCAAACGCTCATGACCCGGCAACAAGTGTCCTTTGGCCAATTTAGCTATTTTTCTTTTTACCGCTGGATCAAGTTTGCCGTCGGCGGCTAATTCAAAAAACAAGGCTTTTACATTGCCTAAATCAAAAAAATCCCGCTGCCATTCCCATTGATAATTCCCGCCATAACGAAACCAGGACCCGCCTATGCCTGCGACTTCATAATGCGAGCCGTCTTCACGTAGCGCAGGCGACACTTGGCGCCATAGGCCAATCACCTCGCCCTGTTTTTCATCGATTAAAATGCGGTGGTATGGATAGCGCCATTCTTCAAACCCCTCCATTTGCACGCCTAAAGCCCATTCTTCTATTTCTTTACGGCTACGCGCTACAAATTCTTCATTGGGGCCGATGTTCCAGCGATATTCGGCCGTCTCGGTATACATTGCACCCAAATATTTGGGCCAGTTGCCTTCTTTCTCAGCATCACGATTCGCTTGCAACCAACGTTCAACCATTTCTTCAAGTTCTGCTCTGGGATATGCGGCCATTCTTTGTCTCTATAGTGCGTTGTTAAGTTGACTTCACAATAATTGCCTTGGCTGGGCAATATTTTTCGGCTTGCCGGGCTTTTGCCAGCAAATCCAGCGGCGGGCTTTCTTGTAAAACGGTTAAATTCCCAGCATCATCGACCTGGAAAAGCTCAGGCGCTTCAGTCATGCAGCTTGCATGCCCCTGGCAAAGCGCTCTGTCGATTGTTATTTGAAAGTTTAGGCCCGTTTGTGCGTCTTCTTGGGTGATATTTGTTTTCGACTTGGCAGTTCCACATTTAAGCGCCGTGCGTTTTATATAACGAACACGGCATGGTGATACCGGTTGTACAACCATTTGTGTGAAGTCATCCTGGTAAGCGTCTTTGTCGTCGATCAGTTCAAAGGTATAGCGGCGCAACAATAGGCTAAAAATCGCTTTCAGTTGCAGCATCGCAAAAGCGTTGCCGGTGCATTTGTGTTTGCCTCCGCCGAAGGCAATCCAACTGAAGGGTTTGGCATCTTCCTGGCGTGCTTCTGAATAGCGATCAGGATCAAACTTTTCCGGATCGGGAAAAACATCGGCAATGCGATGCGATACGCGTGGTGATGTACAGACGTACTTTCCTGCCTTGACCGTGTAATCTTTAAACTGAAAGTCTTGCATTACTTTGCGAATTAAAAATATCAACGGCGGATGCAAACGCAATACCTCTTTAATGACATTTTCAAGTATCGGGATTTCGCGTAACGATTGAAAGCTTACAACGCCGTCGGCGCCGAAGTGCGCATCCAGTTCGGCCAGTACCAACGCCATATATTCGGGTCGACGCGCCAATTCCAGCAATGTCCAGGCGGCTGTTCCTGCTGTGGTATGATGGCCGGCGAATAGCGTGCCGATTAACATTCCCGTGATTTCATGCGCAGATAAACCACTACCATCGTCATATTTGGCATCAATAAGCAATTGAAACGCGTCTTCGCTCTTTTCTGCTTTCAGCGCTCTTTTGGCAATAATACCGGTGACTAATTCTTGCAGCCTGGCGCGGGCTTTATCACGGCGGCGAAATACAGGTAAAGGCAAATAAGGGAAAACAAAGGCCAGGGGATTTACGCCCTTTTCAAGGTCATGATAAATTTTTGCAAATTCTTCGTTCAGTTCGTAGCGGAATTCATCGCCCAGCAGGCAGTGGCTGGAGGTGTAAATGGTGAGTTCTTTCATAAACTCAAGCAAATCGATCTCGCCAGTATCGCCCCAGTTGGCAATCATTTGCTCGACTTCCTGGAAGATCACTTGAGCATAGCCGCGCATCGGTTTATCGCGCAATACCGGCATCAGCATTTTAAGCTGTTGGTCTTTTTTATGCGGCGGCGCATCAAAAACCACGCCTTTACCAAAAATAGGCGTCATGATTTTATACGCCTGGCTTTGATCCAGTTGGTCATCGGGTGCGCGAAAAAAAGCTTCATTCGCTTCAGGGCCGGTCATGAGCACCATTTTTTGATGAAACATACGGAATTCACCGATTTCTCCCAGCGTGTTTCTAAGCGTCATCATGTAGAGAAAGGGATTCCTGCCAAATTCGAGCATGTGCCCTAACAGCAGCAATGCGCCGGGCATTTTAGGCGGCTCTTTGTGTGGCGAAACAGGGTTTTCAGTATTCGTCGTAGTCATAACTCGATCTTAGTCTTTGTGCATCAAGGGCAGGTTTAAAGTTCTTCAGCGCGCATTAGCCTTTGAATACGGCAATAGACAGGCCATGGCGCTTTAAACTTACTCTGTGCCTTGTCAGGTGTAAAATCACGTTCAATTTTTACCACTGTCAGGTAAGGGTTGCCAGTATATACTTTAAGCGGGCAAGTTTTCGGTTTTTTAAACTCTATAGAACCCAACTTATCTG
>SCST01000229.1 GCA_004299465.1 Methylovulum sp.
ATGATATACTGGATGGCGGCTTGGGCATAGACAGTCTTTCAGGCGGCACGGGTAATGACACGTACATCGTTGATAACATAGCTGATATAGTCAAGGAAAGCGCTAACGCCGGAACCGACACAGTAAAATCATCAGTCAGCTTTACCTTAGCGACTAATGTAGAAAACCTCATTTTAACCGGAACCTCTGCGCTGGATGGCACCGGAAATTCATCAAAGAACACTCTCACCGGCAACATTGCGGCCAATAAACTGAGCGGAAATTCAGGCGATGATACGCTGGATGGCAATACCGGTGTCGATTCGTTATATGGCGGTACCGGCAACGACTTGTTAAAAATCAAGGAATTTAACGGCGATGTGATAGACGGCGGCATAGGCAGCAAGGATGTGTTGCAAATCTCAGACGCAGACCAAAGCATTGACTTAACGGTTGCAACTACCTCAATCACCGGTATAGAACAGTTAAAATTCTCCGGCGCGGGTAATAATATCTTGACCTTAAATGCCCAGAGCGTCCTGGATATGAGCACTGACGGTAACACGCTGACGATGATTGGCGATGTCGGTGATACGCTTATTTTTACTGATTTATGGAAAGATAGCGGTACGGTTTCAGGCTATAACATATTTAAATTGAATGGTGCGACTCTTTATGTCAGCGATACGATTGTCGATATTGTGCAACCGGATCCAGTCGAGCCTTACACTATTTCCGATGCGGCAACGGCAGCAGAGGTTGGCAGCTCTTTTACTGACGGCGCTGACACAATTGTCATTGATTTTGGCGGCATTCAATACAGCCAAACCGATCTCTCAGGCGGTGAAATAGACCTGACTGGCTTTGGGTTGGAAGATAAGCTGGTGATTGCTGTGCATGATGGAATCATAGCAGACAGTAAAGCCTTTACTGATACGCTTAGTAATGGCTTTGGTTTCAGAAGCAGCTATATAGCACAAACAGCCACAAGAACTCGTAGCTCTTCCACCACCACCTTCATAGATAGAGTGTCATGGCAAAAATCAGCCAGTACAGCGAAGTTGGTGTCAGGTACCTTTTTCAATACTTATGGGAGCATACAAATAGTAGGCTTGCCTGAAGGTTTGCCTGACAGCCAATTTGTATTTGTGTAAGCCCGCAATATCATCCTTGCCGACTAAACCTGGCAGGCGTTACAAGCCTGTCAGGGTTTTTTCATGTTAAGTTAGGGCGTCCTGTTTAGCTCCAGCCGGTATGAGTCTGATCGTTTGATTACAACGGCTCTAATGTTTATACTTGCGTCTAAACACATAAGGTTTGGAGTTTCGTCATGACTGAGGTTGAGCTGGATATAAAGCGGTGGGGCAATAATTTGGGAGTACGGCTGCCTGCGGCAATCGCCCGTGCAGCGCATTTACAGGCCCATCAACGGGTGAAGATTGCCGTTGTCGATGGCCGAATTATTATTACACCCGTGCTTGATGAAGCATTGACGCTGGAGCAGCGCTTAAGCCATTTTGATCCCGTCCGGCACGGCGGCGAAGTGATGGCGACGCGGCAAAGATTGGGCGCGGAGCAATGGTAAAAAAGGGGGAGCTGTGGCTGCCCCATCGCCGGGACATCATCTGGATTGATTGTAACCCCCAGGTCGGGCAGGAAATACGCGACATTCATCCTTTCCTGGTGCTGTCACCACGCATTTTTAATGATAAAACCTCGTTAGTCATTGGCTTGCCCATGACTACGGCCGAATACAATGCCGACAATCCTTTTGCGGTTGCCGTGGGTAAGGCCTCTGGACGTAAGGCCGATAAAACCAGTTATGTGCTTTGCCATCAGCCTAAATCGTTCGATTGGCGATTGCGCGGTGCAAAACCGCATCCGTCAGGCGTATTAAACAACGCTTTTTTCGTTCAGGTTTGTGAGCGGCTTAATCAGATTATTCAATTAGCGCAGTGACGGCCCCTTTCGAATACATCGGGATTGATCTCCTGATAATCGCGTTGGGTTTGCCCTAAACGGTATATAAAGCGTGAGCATAACCCAACCTATAAGACTTAATTCAGGCTAAAATCAGTCTTTACCATTCAATCAGGAGCGAGCCATGAAATATTCATCTCAAATCAAGCCCATCAGTTACCTCAAGAGCCACACGGACGAGATTGTCAGGGAACTTTCGGAAAGCCGCGAGCCTTTGCTCATCACCCAAAACGGCGAGGCTAAGCTGGTGGTTATAGATGTGAAAAGCTACGAAGAACAGGAAGAAACATTTGCTCTGTTAAAGATTCTGGCGCTTGGAAACCGTGAGATCGAGCAAGGCAAATACCGTGATGCGAACAATGTGTTCGCCGAACTGGACAAGGCCGATCATCCATGAGTTTCAAAGTTGTCATTCTGGAATCAGCTGAGCTTGACTTGAAAGAACTTAAGGCCTACCTCGTCAAAAACTTCTCTGTTGAAACCTGGCAGAACACTTATGACAGGATCAAAGAGGCTATCCGCAGCCTGAAGACCTTTCCTCATGCAGGTTCCATCCCTGAAGAGCTCGGGAAGCTAAACCTCAGCCAATACCGGCAGCTTATCTCAGGCATGAATCGCATCATCTATGAGGTACGGCAGGCCACCATCTACATCCATATCATTATGGATACACGGCGCGACTTCAAAGCGCTGCTGACAAGACGACTTTTACGAGTTATTTAACAAAGCGCCAACCCATCTACCTATAAAAATGCCATCAACACTCGCATCCATCAGAAACCTGCAACAACAAGGCCGGCTTGAAGCCGCTATTACCGCCTGCCAACAGGCTTTGATGCAGGATGATGATTTAGCGATGCTGGCGTTGCTGGGCACGCTGCATTGTCAAAACGGTAATTTCGACGCCGGACGGGAATGCCTGCAAAAACTGCAACATGCCCCACAGGCATTCGATGCAGAAACCTTAACCGATATGGCCGGCATCCATATTCTATTAAAAGAGCCGGCCCCGGCGCAGCAATATCTGGATATGGCCTTGGCAATCAATCCAGACTATTCGCTCGCACAAAGCCGTCGCGGTTTGGTGTTAATGCAAACCGGGCGATACACCAAAGCGATGGCTGATTTATCCGAAGGCCTTAAACATTGCCCAGAATCGCTACGCCCGTCATTGCATATTAACCTCGCGCGTTGCGCCATGCTGTTAGCCGATGCGGAAATCGCTATAAACCATGTCGAACAAGCGCAAAAGCTGGGCGGCCATAATAAAGAACAGTGGCTGCTGGTAGCGGTTGACACGTATATTGCGCTGGATCGCTGGCCTGATGCCGAAAGCGCTATTCAGCAAGCCCTGGAAGCCGGCACCGATGAAATCCAGTGCATTAAATTATTGGCGCTGGTGTTGGCGGCTCAGGATAAGCATGACGAAGCGGAACATCAACTGCGCAAAGCCCTGGCTAAACACCCCGAAGACACCGGGCTGTTAATGCAGTTAGCCGCGCTGGCCGGCGTCAGGGGCCATTACGGCGAAGCCGTGCATTGCCTGCGCGCCGCCATTAAGCTGGAGCCTGAAAATCCGTCATACTGGGCGCAACTGGCGCAACAGGGTAAACGCCATTTCGATGAAAAGCACGCACGTGCAGCCGCCGAAAAAGCGATGGCGCTTACCGCCGGAAAAACCGGCGTGGAACGCGCCGAAGCCTTAGTCGCTATGGCCAGTGTAAGCTGCGATGTTGATGAACAGCAAGCAGAAACTTATTACCGCGAGGCTCTAACATTAGTACCGGATTACCTGCCGGCCTGTTTGGGTATCGGGCATTTATTATTGCAATGGGGACGTATTGATGAGGCGATTGCCCAATTTGAAACGGTGACGGCAAGACACCCGATTGCCGGTTACGGTGCATTGATTAATGCCAAACGTTTTCCCGATGACCCTGAAATCCTCGCGCGCATCGAAAAAATGGCTTATATCCCGAGCCTCCAGGGCCCGGTTTCGAGCGGCTTGTTATTTGATTTAGCCGCCGCGTGGGAGCATCGTAAAGACTACGATAAAGCCTTTCACTTTGCTGATGAAGCCAACGTCGCCAGCCGTAAATATTTACCGTACAACGCGGAAAGACACCATAAGGATTGCATCGCCGTCAGGCGTACTTTTGATCACGCGTTTTTTGCCGGGCGGAAAGATTATGGCGACCGCTCTACGCTGCCGGTTTTTGTACTGGGCATGCCGCGTTCGGGCACGACCTTGGTGGAACAAATTTTAGGTGGTCATCCCGATATTTTTGTCGCCGGCGAGATCGGCATTATGTCCGGCGTCATACAAAAACTCAATGCCTGGGAGCGGCATGTCGGTTCAGGCCGGCAGTATCCTGAATGCATTAATGATTTAAGCGCCGAACAATCGCGCAGATTTGCCACGTTAGTGCTGGATGAGCTGCAAACCTATTCAGCTGATGCGCGCTATATCGTCGATAAACTACCGCATAATTTTGAACATATCGGTTTAATCCGCCTGTTGTTTCCTGATGCGGCGATTATCCACGTGTTGCGCGAACCGCGCGATGTCGCTATTTCCAACTATTTTACCGATTATCAGGCCAAATTCGGCGGCATGGGTTTCGCTTATGATTTGGCGGACATCGGCGGGCAATTGCGCGATTACCAAAGCCTGATGGCACATTGGCATGAGGTGCTGGCTAAACCGGTATTGACGATACGCTATGAAGATGTCGTTGCAGACACCGAAGCCGCGGCTCGAAAAATCCTGGCTTATCTCGAGCTGGAATGGACGGCAGCCGTGCTGAATTATCAAAACCTGGAGCGCGCCGTAAAAACGGCCAGCATCTGGCAGGTGCGGCAACCTATTTACAAGACGTCCACGGAAAAATGGCGGCGTTATCAAGCCTTTTTAAAGCCGCTGGAGGCCGTGCTTAACGCGCCCGCCGCCGAACCTGATGATGTAAGTCCCCAAAAACAGCCGCTGCCGGCCGGACTGTTCTTTAAGGGTATGGAATACCTGTATGCCAATCAAGGCCGGCAAGCGGCTGCCGTATTTGAACAGGTTTTAAACGATAACCCCGGTCACGCCGCCGCAATGCACATGCTGGGTGTGGCAATGTTCCAGCAAAACCAAGCGGAGCCGGCGCTAAAACTGATTAAAGCCGCCATTGCCCGCCATCCCGGTCACGCCGGTTGGTATCAAAACCTGGGTTTGGTTTTTGACGCGTTGGGGATGCCAAAAGAGGCGCAAAACGCTTATGAAAAAGCGCGGAAATTAAAAACCCTGCATAATGAACACGATGAGTTTTGGCGATAGCCGGGCTACGGTTGACGCTCGTTCCCAAGCTGCGGCTCTCATCTTTATACACAAGTCTGCGGGAGAC
>SCST01000867.1 GCA_004299465.1 Methylovulum sp.
TGAGGGGCGCGTTTTCGTCGAAGAACTTCTCCAGGGCGGAGATCAGCTCATGGGCCCGGGAAAGCGGAACAAGGCAGTTGCTCGGGAACGAGCAGGCTCCATCCAGTCCCAGGATGAGACGGTCCACGGGCATGAAGGGGTCGGCCCGCAACGCGACCGTAAAGGTAGGCGGCATCACGCCGGCTCCGTGCCGCCGAGCCACCCTCTTGAGGGTGGAAGTGGCCCGGTTCGCGGCCCCGTAGTCGACCGCCTCGACCACGACGTGCAGGCTCTGGTTCCACCGGCTCATGAACTTGAGCCCGCCCGGGCGCGCCACCTTCAGCACGTTCAGCATCCCCCGGAGCCGACCCGGGCTCGTTGCCACGATATTGCGGAGGAGCGCCTTGGCCTCCGCAGGCGTCGGCTTCGGCATGTTCGCGAACGTCTCGTGGTGATAGCGCTCGAAGCCGAAGATTTCGGTATGCACGCCCAGCCTGGCCATCTCGCAGAGGGCCGAGACCATCGCGTGGCGGTCCTGAAAGCCGAAGGAGGCGTAGGCGACGCCCCCGGGTTTGCGTGTGAGGCGGAAGCTGGCCTTGGTCTTGATGCCCATGGCGCCGCCGTCATGGACGAAAATACCGGTAAGGTCAGGCCCGAAGTGTCGCAGGAGCGGAGAAGGCCCGGTCGCCAACGCTCCCGTTTGAATGATTCGACCATCGTAGAGCACGACCTCGATCCCGAGGAGGTCGTCGTTCACTTCGCCTTTTCCCAGGCCGACGGCGTTGTTACCGAGGCCACCGCCCACCGTGGCTCGAATCCCGGACAGGGTGCCGTAGAACCGGATCTGATACTTCTCGTCCCGAAGCGTTTCCCGGATCTGCTTCCACGTTACCCCGGGCTCGACCGTGATGTAGAGGTCGTCGGTGTTGACCTCCAGAACCCGGTTCATTCTTGAGGTGTCGACGAGGACCGTCTCCTCGCGTTCGGGCACGTACGCCCGTGTGTAGGTCATTCCGCCGCCCCGCGGCACGACTGCGTACCGCTCCTTGGCCGCTAACCTCACGACTTCGGCGACCTCGTCCGTCGATCCCGGCCTTACCACGACAGCCGCTGCCGGACGCTGTTCCTCGCTGAAGTCCGTCGAGTAGACGACACGGCTCCCTTCGTCGGTGAAGACGTTGGCTTCCCCGA
>SCST01000230.1 GCA_004299465.1 Methylovulum sp.
GCCAATGCGGCGATGGACAGCCTCGCGCGGCACCGGCGCGGCTTAGGGCTACCGGCATTGACGATCAACTGGGGCGCCTGGGCCGGGGCCGGCATGGTCGCCGCGCTCAACGAGCCGGCGCGGCGGCGCATGCAGGCTAACGGCGTCGCGCCGATTCCGGTCGAGACCGCCTGTCGCCTGCTTGACTATGCGCTGGTCGACCCGATGCCGCAACGGGTCATGATCGACATCGATTGGGCGGTTTTTAACCCGGCTTTTAGCGGCGCGGCGAGCGCGTCTTTTTGGGCTGCGGCAAGTCCGGTATTGACGGCGGCCCCGCCTGTTCCACCAAAAGTCAGTATTGCCGAGCATATCGCAGGGTTGAACAACGAAGACGCCTATCGATTTGTGACAGCGCAGATAGCCGAGGTCGTCAAACAGGTTTTATATATCCCCACGGATAAAGCGCTGGACAATTATCAGGGCTTTTTCGACATGGGCCTGGATTCGATCACGGTGGCGGAATTGCGCGTCGGTCTGCAGCGGCAATTAGGTTGTTCGTTGCCGCAGACCTTATTGTTCGATTATCCGAATATCCATGAAGTCGGGACATACTGGCTGCAACAGTACGCAGGCTTGCAGGATAGTGAAGACGGGGTAATAACAGCGCCGATCGATGCCTCGACGATACAGCAGTATTCGGAACAGGAGCTGGATAGACTGATTAGCGAGAAACTGGAGATGTTGTAGGTACGCAATATTGTCAGAGGCTACAATTCACCTGCATCAAAGTTACTTAAATCGTGGAGATTAAACATGTTAATAACAGCACAAGGTATCTATCACGACGGCATTGTCGAGTTGAGCGATAAGCCCGATAGCATTGTCAGCGGACGGGTTGTGGTCACGTTTCTCGATAACGATAAGACAGAGGGAGTCGCAAGCGTTTCGGTAAATGCGCTGGAACGAATTGCTGCTTTGCGGGCTTGGTTGCCGACTCTGCCGGAAGTCCCCTTGATTCCGTTGGAAGCATTAGATCGCGGGCTGCTTTACAAATGAGCCTGATCTTGCTGGACACCAATATTGTCCTGCGCTTGCTTGACCGCGCGGCACCCGAACATAGCCTATGTGTCGGTGCAATTGAAAATTTGCTGCGTCGCGGCGATACACCCTGTCTCGCACCGCAAATCCTGATCGAATTTTGGGTGGTTGCCACACGACCTGTAGACGTCAATGGCTTTAGCTGGAGCGAAAAACAAGTCGCTGATGCCATCGATCATCTCCGTGTCTTGTTCCCGTTACTCGCCGATACTCCCGCCCTGTTCGAGACATGGCTGACATTGGTAATAAAGTACCCGCAGAACATAGATGCAAGTGTTTACGAAAATACGAGTTTAATTAATTATAGGCAATAAGACCGCTTCGCCCCAAAGTGCATGACATCACAAAAGGAACCGCCCCATGAAAGCCTTATCGACGTATCCGCTGTTTATCATCTTGCTCTGGCTGCTGGCCGGGCTATCCGCACAGGCCAATATCACGCTTGAACCCAAAGATTCGACGCAGGTCGCCGCGCAATACGGAAAATTGCCGATGAGTTTTGAAGCCAACCGAGGACAGACCGATGCGGCGGTGCGGTTTTTGTCACGCGGGGCGGGGTATGCGTTGTATATCACGCCGACAGAGGCGGTGTTCAGTTTGCGTAAGGCGGGGACGAAACCGGATGCCGGTGCCGATGCGTCTCACAAAGGCGTAGGATATGCAGCGCATACCGTAACCCCGGCCGGCGTTACGGAAACATCGGAAAAGGCGCGCACGGCACGCCCTACGCCACCGCAAACACCCGTAGGGCGCGCCGCGCGCGCCAAACCCGAAGCACCAACCAACGCACCGGATGAAACACTGGCGGTGCATATGCAGCTGGTCGGCGCAAACCCCAATGCCAGCGTCGCGGGGCTGGACGAATTGCCGGGCAAGGTCAACTACCTGCGCGGCAACGACCCGAAACGCTGGCAGACCGGCGTCGCGACTTACGGCAAGGTCAAGCTCAACGGTGTTTATAACGGCGTCGATCTGGTCTATTACGGCAACGGGCGGCAACTGGAATACGACTTCATCGTTGCCCCCGGCGCCGACCCGAACGCAATACGCCTGAATTTCGGCGGCATCGACAACGCGCGGTTGGACGCTACCGGCGATTTGCTGCTGCACACCCAAGACGGCGAACTGCGCTTGCAGAAGCCGGTGGTGTATCAAACTGTCGACGGGAAGCGGCAGAATGTGGACGGGCGGTTTGTGTTGCATGATGTTTCTGGCAGGGAGGGGCTGGCTGACGGGAAAGACCGACACATCGGTTTTCAGGTGGCGGCTTATGATGCCGGGCTACCTTTGGTGATTGATCCGGTATTGGTTTATTCGAGTTATCTGGGCGGGAGTAGCTGGGAGAGTAGCAGCAGTATTGCCGTGGATACTGCAGGCAATGCCTATGTGACAGGGGATACAGCCTCTTCCGACTTCCCGACCGTCAATGCCAAGTATCCCAAGCTTTGGGGAGGCTCGGATGCCTTCGTGACCAAATTCAGTGCCGATGGATCCAAAGTGCTGTATTCCACCTATTTGGGTGGGAGTAGCTGGTTGGATTATGTGTCTGGTATCGCTGTGGACGGTGCTGGCAATGCCTATGTGACAGGAACCACAGCCTCTTCCGACTTCCCGACCGTCAATGCCAAGTATCCCAAGCTTTGGGGAGGCTCGGATGCCTTCGTGACCAAATTCAGCCCCGATGGCTCGAAAGTACTGTATTCCACCTATCTTGGCGGCAGTAAAGATGAGAATACTCAGGTTTTGCTTTGGTCCAACATCGGTAGCATTGCCGTGGACACTACTGGCAACGCCTATATAACTGGGAGCACACAGTCTTCCGATTTCCCCGTCGTCAATGCCAAGTATCCGACCTTTGAAAGCGAAGTATTTTTTTATGAGGATGGATTCGTCGTCAAACTTAGTGCTGATGGCTCGAAAGTGCTGTATTCCACCTATTTAGGAGGGAACATTGGCTGGAGCATTGCAGTAGATGGTGCTGGCAATGCCTACGTTGCAGCGAATACAGTCGTCAAATTTAGCGCAGATGCCTCGAAAGTGCTGTATTTCCCTTATTTAAATGGAGCTACAGGCATTACCGTGGACGGTGTCGGCAATGCCTATGTCACTGGGACATCCTCTTGCGATTTCCCCACAGCCGCCACCGACCCCAAAATCATATCCTGGGACACGGATTGCAACGGCGGCGGAGATGCGTTTGTCGCAAAATTCGGCACATCCTACCTAGAAATCACCCCTAACCACCAAGATTTTGGCCTAGCCACACCTGGTGCCGTTATCGACCGCACCTTCACCGTCAAAAACACCGCCAACCGCATACTAACCGGAACTCTCGTCACCACCGCGCCGTTTAGCGTGGTCTCCGGCGCGTCGTTCACGCTGGCTGCGGGTGCCAAGAAGAACATCACAGTCCGTTTCGCGCCCACCCAAAAAGGCTTTTTTAAAGCTGCGTTAAAAGCCACCGGCAATTTTCCGGTTATTTCCGTGCAATTACAGGGCATAGCCGCGCTTGCCGTCAACCATGTCCCGGTGATCAGCACCGCCATGTTGCAGG
>SCST01000231.1 GCA_004299465.1 Methylovulum sp.
CCGCAATCATTATGGCCAGCGCCGGATTGTATGTCGCCGGATGGTTTCCCCGCTTTGCCTATATCGAAAAAGCCGGCATGCACTTCTGGAAGAAAATAGAACCTTTCGGCCGTAAACTCATCCCGGTGAAGAACCGCACGCAAGCCTACCTGTTCGGCATGGTCTGGGGCTGGTTGCCCTGCGGCTTGGTTTATGCTGCGCTGGCACTTGCCGCAACCGCCGGCGATGTCGGTAAAAGCGCACTCACCATGTTGTCTTTTGGCTTGGGAACTTTACCGGCAGTGATGGGAGTGGGTATAATGACCGGGATATTAACAAGGCTCTCCAGAATGCAACGATTCAAACAGGCTATCGGCTTGTTTATGATAGCGCTAGCCCTGTTAGCGGCTCTGCCATGGCTGAATCCTATGGCAATTACGACACACGCAGCAAACCATTAAGAGGTACACCTATGGATCACTTTAGTTCGATCATTGGCCAATCCCCGGCATTGGATTCCTTAATTCGTAGCGCCAAAATAGCAGCTTCCACGGATGTCACCATCCTGATTAAAGGCGAAACAGGCACAGGCAAAGAGGTGCTCGCTACGGCCATTCAAAAAAGCAGCGCCCGCGCCAACAAAAAATTCATCACCTTAAATTGCGCCGCGCTACCCGAAGGCTTAATCGAATCGGAACTGTTCGGCCATAAAAAAGGCGCGTTTACAGGAGCCAATACCAGTACCCAGGGAATTTTTAAAGCGGCTGACGGCGGCACATTATTTCTCGACGAAATTAATTCATTGCCCTTATCAATACAGGGCAAATTATTGCGTTTCCTGGATTCCGGTGAATGCCTGCCGATCGGCGAGACAACTTCATATAAAGTCGATGTGCGTATTATTGCAGCAACGAACACTGACCTGAACACGCAGATAGCCGCCGGTGAATTCAGACAGGATTTGTATTTCAGGCTTAATGTGGTCCCCCTGGAACTGCCGCCGCTGGCAAAACGTAGCGAAGATATTGAATACCTGATCAAACATTTTCTTAACCTGTTCTCAAATACGCATTCAATTGAAGCGCCGCAATTCAGCAAGCCCGCATTAAAAACATTAAAAGCCTATAAATGGCCCGGCAATATCCGTGAATTGCGCAATTTATGCGAAAGACTGAGCATCTTATTATCAGGAAGAATCATTGAGCCGGAAAACCTTCCCAGCGAATTCCGTTCTTTTGAAAATGCCAGCCGATCAACTGGCTTTACGCTGCCGGAAGCAGGCTTGCAACTGGATATATTAGAAGCCGATTTGATCTATCAAGCATTGGACCGCACCAAAGGCAATCGCAGCAAATCCGCCAAACTGCTTGGACTCTCCAGGGATACCTTGCTTTACCGCATGCAAAAATACGGTTTTACAGCACATTAAAACTCGAGAGACACATTGCGCCGCGTCCCTGTGTTAAATGTTTCTTGCGAAACGGCTTGTTGCTCAAAAGAGTAACAAGCCAACGACTCCCGCCAT
Organism: Methylovulum sp.; assembly: GCA_004299465.1. Taxonomy (GTDB): domain Bacteria; phylum Pseudomonadota; class Gammaproteobacteria; order Methylococcales; family Methylomonadaceae; genus Methylovulum. The sequence goes on from SCST01000231.1 coordinate 1,505, forward strand.
CTCGCTTGCCTACCAACTTGATTTAACGATTGCTTATCGCCCGCGCGTCGCAAAGGCTTGGAGACCAGGTTTTGCCTGGACCTGTTCTTGTCAGGCACAGCCTGAACTCCATGACTCCGGGAAGTTATTATTGACCCTATCCTGACAAGCATCGCGCTACGGCATGACTTCGGTGCGATAGCGATAAACCCGGATAGTTTCAGACCAATAATCGGGACTCAAACCCGCTTTTTGTTTTAAATGCTTCAGGAATTGCCCAGGATTGGGCAAAGACTCCCATACTGAAGGCAGAAAAGTTCCGCGTCGATAACCTTCTTCGATAATCAGGCCGTCTATTCCTGGCTCAAGCTTGGCCAACAAATCCTGTTCAGACGTAAATAGAATGGGTTCCGGCGGCGTCAGTATCGAGATATGGATGTCCAGTTCGTTTAATTCACCAGCTTCCAGAGGCGGAAAGCGGGGGTCCTTAAAGGCGGCTGAATAAGCATTTTCGGCGACATCTTCCGCAAGCGGCCTGACGGCCTCCAACATGCCGATACAACCGCGTAATTGATGGTGTTTTTGCAGCGTTACAAAAGTCGCTCGCGGCTCTGTTAATTCAGCCGGAAAATCAGCCAACACGATTTTTAATGGCCGGCCTGTCCGCACACCATGCTCAATCGCATTTTTCGCCAATGCCAGCAGCCGCTGCCGGTGTTCTTTACTCAATGACATAAGCACCATACCCTACCACCCGGCTTTTATCGCCCGCCGTATCGCCGGAATTACGCAAGTCAATGGTCTTAATCGTCAATGATTTTTCCTGGGCTACCTTTAATAATCCGCTGACCGGAACCCTGCCGCAAGCAGATTCAACACCCAGTTTTTCATAATGCAACTGTTCTATTACCGCACTGGTCGCTTTATCAAGCCGCTGAGCCGTTACATAATCATGGTAATGGCTAAGGTCAGAGCTGATGACAATCAGTGTTTCATCGCCGCCCCACAGCGCATTAATCACCTGGCCGACCTGTTCCGCTGAGGCGTCGCCGGCGACGATGGGCACAATCTTGAAGTTACCCAAAGTTTCCTGTAAAAAAGGTAAATGCACTTCCAGGCTGTGCTCATAAGCATGTGCCTGTTCGATATATTCTACAAAAGGCAGACAGAGTATAGTCCCTACGGCGGCCAGATCGACAGGGATACTGCCCAGCGGGGTTGTAAACGATTCCGCCCGGCTTACGGCCATGCCCCTGAAAGCAACATGATGAGACGGCCCGATAAGCACTACCCTGGTAATCAGCCCATGCGCTTTCTTTAATCGTGCATAAGCGCTTGCCGCTACGGGGCCTGAATAAATATAGCCCGCATGAGGCGCTATAATGGCTTTAGGAACTTTCTCTCCGGTATCAGCATCATTCAGGTAGCGTTCTATCATGACATGAAGCTGTTTCGGGTTTGCCGGATAAAAGGTTCCTGCTACAGCGGGTAGTCTGTTCATACGTTTTTCCTCTTATTTCCTGACCGGGATTAATTATATTATTTGAACATCAGTCTATAGGCGTATGCACTGGCCTGCAAACTTCATGCTTCAGTGACAAAACAATTTATTAAATGGTTCATAGGAGAAACAGGATGACCGAGTTTATTGCCCATGCCCGAGGAATACAAGCCGACACCGTTAAAACCCATTATTGGCACAAATTGGATGACGGTCGTATCCAATGCGATGTTTGTCCGAGATTCTGTAAATTACACCCAGACCAGCGCGGCCTGTGCTTCGTCAGGCAAAACCTCGACGACCAGGTTGTCATGACCAGTTACGGCCGCTCCAGTGGTTTTGCCATTGATCCTATTGAAAAAAAGCCGTTGAACCATTTCTTGCCCGGCACGCCGGTGTTCTCGTTCGGCACAGCCGGTTGCAACCTGGCCTGTAAATTTTGCCAGAATTGGGACATCAGCAAATCGCGCGAAATGGATACATTGATGAGCCTGGCATCGCCGGATGCGATTGCGCAAGCAGCGCTGGACTATGGCTGCGACAGTGTCGCTTATACCTATAACGACCCTGTAGTGTTCCATGAATATGCCATTGACACCGCCAAGGCCTGTAGAAATCTCGGCATAAAATCTGTAGCGGTTTCGGCAGGCTATCAATGCGCCGCACCGAGGGCCGAATTTTATCAATGGATGGATGCCGCCAATATCGACTTAAAAGCCTTCAGCGAGCGTTTTTATCATGAAATTGCCGGCGGCCATTTGCAGCCGGTTTTGGAAACCCTGCAATACATTAAGCATGAAACCTCCGTTTGGCTGGAACTGACGACATTGATTATTCCCGGCGAAAATGATTCGGAACCAGAACTGGAAGCGATGACGCAGTGGGTCGTCGAGTATCTGGGACCTGATGTACCCATGCATTTTTCCGCCTTTCACCCGGATTGGAAAATGCTGGACAAACCGCCTACGCCGGTATCGTCATTATTACAGGCTCGCAACATCGCGTTAAAAAACGGTGTGTATTATGCTTACGTAGGCAATGTTCATGACAAGTCCGCAGACAGCACTTATTGCCACGGCTGCGGCAAGGTATTGATAGGCCGCGACTGGTATGAATTGTCGGAATGGAATTTGGACGCGCATGGCTGTTGCCGTTTTTGCGGCGAACGCTGTGCTGGCGTGTTTAACGCCAAACCGGGAAGCTGGGGCGCGAAGCGGCAAGCGGTTATTATGGGCTGACAAAGCACCGGAGTGCAGGACTGCCCGCCCTTACAGGTGTAGACTTTTAAAAAAGTATGCAATGCACTGCCTTGCCATCCAGAACTACAGCGATAGATCAACACCGTTGTCATGCTTTTTCCCTGGCACAAGCTACAAGCATTGAGCTTGAAGTTACGAAGCAGATATAATGGCAAAGTTTTCCCGGGCATAGACAGCAACCCCAGCCTACAGCTTTATAAGCAAAGCTGCTGCCATCCAACCAGAAACCAGCTTGTTTGTCAGCGGCAGTTTGAATACCCTGTTACCCAAGCCCAATAAGCAACACGACCTAATCACGCTAATCGGCTATTGCCGCGCATCCACTCAATCCATAAACGCCGACTCCAATATATTTAATGGACAAACCTCGATTAGCCTGGGCGATTACCGGCTCAGGACACTACATAGAAGAATGCCTGGAATTTTTACTGACCCTGGATGCCGTGGATTTATATATCAGCCCGGCCGGCGAAGAAGTGTTGAAAATGTACAGCATCGACCTCAAAGACATCCGCGAAAAAATGCCGGTGTACCGCGACAAAGCCGCCTCCGCGCCGCCGGTCGGGCGTTTTTACAAAGGCCATTACCATACCTTCGTGATGGCGCCCGCAACCTCGAACACCGTCGCCAAATGTGTGCTCGGCATCGCCGACACCCTGGTGACCAATTTGTATTCACAGGCCGGTAAGTGCCGCGTGCCCAGCATCGTTTATCCCTGTGACATTGCGCCGGAAATGGAGACCACCGCGCCCGGCGGCAAGGTCATGGTCTACCCGCGCAAAATCGACCTGGAAGGCACGAATAGATTACGCGGCTTTGAATACACGACCGTCGTCGAGAGTGTAGCCGAGCTTGTCCATCACGTTAAGGCAAGGCTTGACGCGCTGAAATGAGCGAACATATCCTTTTCCTTACCGGCAAATTGGCGGAAAAACAACTGCATGCGATACTCGAAAAAATGCAGCCGGATTTCAGCTATACCGTGCATCAATTGGGGCTTAAGGTCGCGGCGCTGATGACGACCGACATGATTGCGCGGCGCTTGAAAGACACCTTCGGCGCAGACCGCATGATCCTGCCGGGGCGTTGCCGCGGCGATGTCGCAGCACTGTCCAACACCTTCAATATGCCGATCGAGCGCGGCCCGGAAGAGCTCAAGGACTTGCCGCAATATTTCGGACAGAAAGCGCATGTCTACGACTTGAGCGCCTATAATGTAAAAATTTTCGCCGAAATTACCGATGCGCCGAACATCAGCATCGATGACGTACTTAAACGCGCCGACGGCTACCGCAAAAACGGCGCCGATGTCATCGACATCGGTTGTTTGCCCAGCACTCCGTTTCCACACCTGGAAGACATCATCCAGGCCTTGAAACAACAAGGCCATACCGTCAGCGTCGATTCGCTGGATGAACAGGATTTGCTCAGGGGCGGCAAGGCCGGCGCGGATTACCTACTCAGCCTGCACGAAAGCAGCCTGTGGATTGCCGATGAAGTCGCCGCGACGCCGATATTAATCCCCGAAAAGCATGAAGACCTGGCCTCGTTGGACCGGGCCATCAATGCGATGCAGGCCAAAAACCGTGCGTTTATCGTCGACCCGATTTTAGATCCCTTGCATTTCGGCTTTACGCAATCGATCGTGCGCTACCACGAGGTCAGGAAAAACCACCCCGATGTTGAAATCATGATGGGCGTCGGCAACATCACCGAATTGACGCATGCCGATACAGCCGGCATCAATGCCTTATTGCTGGGCATTTGTTCGGAGCTCAACATCAACCATATCCTGGCGACTGAAGTCAGCCGCCACGCCTGCCGCGCGGTCAAAGAAGCGGATTTGTCCCGCCGCATCATGCTCGCGGCGAAACAGCACAACACCCTGCCCAAGCACATTCATCCGGGCTTGATGGCCTTGCATGAAACCACGCCGTTTCCGTATAGCTTTGCAGAAATCACCGAACTGGCCGGACAAATCAAGGACCCGAGCTTCCGTATCCAAATCAGCGCCGAAGGTATCCATATCTTTAACCGCGACGGCCTGCACAGCGCCGGCAACCCCTTCGATTTATATCCCCAATTGCATGTCGAGCACGACGGCGGCCACGCATTCTACCTCGGCGTGGAATTGGCGCGCGCCGAAGTCGCCTGGCAATTGGGCAAGCGCTATACGCAAGACCAGGCGCTGAGCTGGGGCTGCGCCACCGACCAGGCGGCTGCAGAGGTTGACCTGCATACCTTTAAACCCGCCGGGACCACTTTACAGAAGCCATAACACAACAAGCATGATCCACGAAACCCTAGTCACGACCCATAACGAAGACGGCATAGCGCATATCGCGCCTATGGGCATACACACCGACGGCGATGAATTCATCATCCTGCCCTTCCGCCCGTCGGCAACGCTGGATAACCTGCTGGAAAGCCATGTCGCCGTCATCAATTACTGCGACGATGTGCGCGTCTTTGCCGGATGCCTGACCGGGCGGCGCGACTGGCCACTACGCGAAGCCGAAAAAATCAGCACGCCTGTGCTGGCCTGCGCGCTGGCGCATACCGAAGTCGAACTGCTGCGTATCGAGGACAACCCTGTCCGCCCCAAGTTATTTTGCTCCGCCGTGCACAGCGCCAATCATGCGCCGTTTAAAGGTTTTAACCGCGCCCAATATGCGGTACTGGAAGCGGCGATCCTGGTCAGCCGCTTGGGTATGCTGTCGCCGGAAAAAATAGCCTCGGAACTGGCTTACTTGCGTATCGGCTTTGACAAAACCGCAGGAGCGCGCGAGCGCGAAGCATGGGACTGGTTAATGACCGCGATTGACGACCACAACAGGACGAAGTCATGACCGGCATGCTGGCCAGCGTCAACAGCGTGGACGAAGCCTTGCTGGTATTGGCTGCGCAGGTTGACATCATCGACTTAAAACAACCGGCGGCAGGCGCGTTGGGCGCATTGGAGACCGCCGTTGTCACGGAGATCGTCGGCCATTGCCGCGGGCTATGCCCGGTCAGCGCGACGATAGGCGACCTGCCGATGCACCCGGAGCGAGTCTTTAATGCCGTAAAAACAATGGCGGAAACCGGCGTGGATTATATAAAAATCGGCTTTTTCCAGGATGGCGACACCTTGGCTACGATAGAAAAATTGGCCGTATTGGCCCGGAATAATCTCGCGCTGATCGCCGTACTGTTTGCCGACCAGCAACCGGATTTTGCGCTGGTCGACGCATTAAAAAACGCCGGTTTCAAAGGCGTTATGCTCGATACGATGGACAAGGCCAGCGGCTCATTAACAAAGGTTATGCCGCAGGCGGACATCGCACGATTTGTCGGGCTGGTTAAGGAACAGCAATTAATTTGCGGGCTGGCGGGTTCGTTAAGGCTGGAGGATATTGCCGGCTTATTGCCTTGCCAACCGGATTATCTCGGCTTCAGGGGGGCACTATGCGCACGGCATGAGCGAACCGGGCAATTGAACCAGGCCGCTGTCGTACAGATAAAACAGGCGATAACTTCAAACCTGCTGCTGTAATAATTGCACAAAGTCCTCGGCGGGCAGCGGCATACTTTTGATATAGCCTTGGTAAGTATCGCAGCCTTTTGCTTGTAAAAAAGCCAGTTGCTCAGGTGTTTCGACGCCTTCCGCCAAAACTTTAAAGCCCAGGATATGGCCCATCGATATGATGGTGGACGCAATTTCGGTGTCATTCTGGTCGTGTGGAATATCCCTGATAAAGCTTTTGTCGATTTTCAATACATCCACAGGAAATTTTTTAAGGTACGCCAAAGAAGAATAGCCGGTGCCGAAATCGTCAATCGCCAGATGGATGCCTTGTGCGCGGAGGTCATTTAATATCGCGATGACATTATCCTGGTTCTCCATTAAGCTGCTTTCAGTCATCTCCAATTCCAACTGATGAGCCGGGAAACGGGTTACGTTCAATACTGCCGTAACCCATTCAGTCATATTGCTGTAACGGAATTGATGAGGCGATACATTAACCGCCAAAGTAAATGACGGCAAACCGGCATCTATCCACGCCTTGCCCTGCCGGCAGGTTTCATGAAGCACCCATTCGCCAATCGCGATAATTAGGCCCGTTTCTTCGGCAATCGGTATAAAGCGAAGCGGCGGAATCAAGCCTTGCTCCGGATTTTGCCAACGCACCAACGCTTCGGCGCCGATTATCTTGCCGCTGAGAATATCAACTTGCGGCTGGTAATAAACCCGTAATTCCTGTTGATCAATGGCTTTACGCAGGCGTAACTCCAAGGCAATACGCTCATGCACCTGGATAGTTAATTCTTCAGAGAAATAGGCAAAGCAGCCACGACCGTTCTTTTTCGCCTGGTACAAGGCCAGATCCGCATGATCCATTAATTTTTCGGGCGTATCGTCATGTTGAGGATAGAGACTGATGCCGATACTGGTGCCAATACGCACATCGTCATTTTGCAACAATTGGAAAGGTTGCACCAATTCATCAATAATGGCTTCGGCCACCCTGCCGGCATCTTCCTGATGCGCAATATTACTCAAGATGACCGTGAATTCATCCCCACCCAGGCGTGCAACGGTGTCCACATCGCGCAGGCGTGAGGAGATGCGCTGGGCCACTTGTTGCAATAATTCGTCGCCTGCAATATGCCCCATGCTGTCATTAACCGCCTTGAAACGATCCAGGTCCAGCATCAACACTGCCATATACTTGTTTTCACGGCGTGCTAAATCAATATTCTGTTTTAAGCGTTCCTGTAATAAGCGGCGATTCGGCAGGCCGGTTAATGAATCATAAAAAGCCAAATAATTAATGCGTTTTTCTGTCGCCTTGCGTTCGGTAATGTCCTGGTTGAAACAGACAATGCGCAAAGCTTGCCCGGCGTTATCGCGATAAACTTGCCCCAAGGCATAAATAGTGGCAATTTCACCGTTATTGCGCTGTATGCGAAAGTCAGTATCAAATTCACCTTCGCCACGAATGGCGGCTTGCAAGGCCGTTTCAACGGCGCAGCAATCTTCCGGTAAAAGCAGCTCACGCCAGGCGCTGTAAGTGACACAAAACTCGCCGCGCTTAACGCCGTAGATAAAAAACATCGAATCGTCCCATTTTAATCCGCCCGTTACCAGGTCGTAATCAAACACGCCGAACTTGGCGACTTTCGCCGCTTCTTGAAACAGGTTGCGCGATTCCGCCAATTCAGTGGTGCGCTCGGCAACATGCTGTTCTAACAAATCGCGCTCCTGCGCAAGCGCCAGCGTCGCTTGTTTGCGTTCGAGCAAACTGCGGAACAGCGCAATAATCAGCAAAGATTCCACGACCAACGCCAGCAGTGTTGCGGCAATCTGCCAGCGGTAGGTATACATAATGGAAAGTTTGCGATTGATAATGATGCTGCCTACCGGCAAATCACGGTCGTCTATCCCCCAGCGTTTG
>SCST01000232.1 GCA_004299465.1 Methylovulum sp.
TGCGCTCTGGCAATCAGTACAGATTGCCCATAATGAATGATGCCGCCGGTGATGGTCGCGGCAAAATAGCCGATGGCGATTTTAGCCAGTGTGATGACGCTATCCAGGACGGCCGGGAGGTTTTGCGCCAGACTATTTAGCGAGCCTGATAAACTGGCCGTGGCGGCAGAGCCCTGATCGGCCACGCTGATGTATTGCCCGAAGGCGGTTTTGATATTTTCGAGTGCCGCGCTAACGGTCAACGGCATGCGCTTGAATTCGGCATCCAGGATGGCCGATTGCGACAACAGCGCATTGGCAACTTTACCGGCGCTGAGTTCGCCGGCCTCGGCCATTTTACGCAGCACGCCAATATCAACATGCAACCCATCCGCCAAAGCTTGCGCGACGCGTGAGCCATTCTCCATTATGGAATTAAACTCATCACCGCGCACAACGCCCGAGGCCATCGCTTGCGCAAGTTGCCTGATAACCGACGACGCTTCACTTGCCGCCGCACCCGATATTCTCAGCCCCTTTGCCAACAGCTCGGTAAATTGCAGCGTGGTCTGCGTAGTGCCGCCCATAATGCGCAGCGAGGTATTGATGCGCGAAAACAACGTGGCATTGGCCTCAAACGCCGTGCCGGTGTGCATGGATATTTCTACCAGCGCCGCATTCGCGCGGGCGTAATCCTGCACGGAGGTCGTCGCCAATTGGATACGACCGTCCAGCAACTTCATCGTATCGGCAAAATCAATCAGCGAGCGCACGCCTTGAAACAAGGCAATCGCCGATAAGCCCGCCGCCATCGCCCGAAAAGCCCCGCCGACATCAAAGGTCTGCCGAGCCATCTCGGCAAACTCGCGGTTGACGCTGCCGGTAGATTGCCGAACGCCATTCAGCCGGTTGCGCGTATCATCCAGCGTTGCAGGCAAATTGCCTGAATTCGCCCGAATGATAATGCCCAGTCTTAAATCAGCGGCCATTTAATCGTTCCGTAATAAATTCGCGATGGTTTTTGAAAATAACATGACGCCTGCGAAGGCGTCACTATCCAGCTCCAGACTTAAGCGCCGCCAGATCACATCGGCGGCCAGATAATCCAGGCAGATAATCTCGCCCATGCTGCTGAACTGCCAGGCGCTATCATCAAGAACAAAAAAGGCTTTCACGGCAGCCTGGTTTTCCGCCAGCAACTCAAAATCTGCATCATCGACTGGCGGCAGTTCCGGGTATTCAATCACCAGGCCGAAATCGACCGCTTCTTTTTCAAGCGTGCTGTCGGTTTCGGCCGGCGCTGTTAATTGCTGGATATACCACTCGGCCGCGGCAATCAGTTTTTTCTTTTATATTCCTTACCGTTAATGGCCTTAAAGTAGGCCTTGATTAACGCCGAACGGACATAGGGCACATCTAGGATCAGCTTTTTGTTGTCGTCGTTGTAAAGCAGCGGCGCGTCGTCATCATCTTTAAACGCGCCATCGTCCCAGCCGACCAGCACTTCATCCAGAATGTCTTCACCGTCATTCAGTTCGTCGTCGATCACTTGCTGAATCCGTGATTGCGGCAACACTTTAAATTTCACCGTGATTTTTTGATCGGAATGGCCCTTATCGACCGGCACGGAAACGATCACATCACAACGGAATTGATTTACTTCTTTAGAAATTTTTAACGCCATTTTTTTTAAAATCCAATTGTTGTAGATACGCATTGCGTACCTTTTAAAATGTTAAACCGTTATAGCCCTAAAAAGGTACGCGATGCGTAGTTATCGAGCAATAACGGTCAGCTCATCATCACCGGTCACCGGCAAATATGACGTTTTGAGATTCATCGTCAGCACGCCGTCGGCATCGCCGTCGGTCGGGTTAAAGCATTGCACTTTCGGAGCATAGACCTCGATAATGCCGCCTGCATCCAGGCCGTGGACAATGTTAAGCGGCTTGGCCTCATTCAAAAAAGTATCCACCCACCAGTTTTTCTCAGACAGCGGCGGCGATTCAATGGTGATGCTGCCCGTCGGTTTGCGGTCGATAATCGACACGGACTGCGCGTTGACTACGTTGCGTTGTTTAACGTCATTGGCAACATCGACATCATATTCATAGACCTTTTGGTCGATACCCATCCAGGTGAAGATCGGCGTATTGGCGTCAGATACCGGTACCGGCATCTTAAAGGCGGTCGTTACCGGCGATGGGTCGGAAACGGCAATAGGATCAACCCACAAGCCGGTAAACTTAAAATGCAGCATTGGGTTATTTTTCGGCGACAACTTAAATGACACCGAGCCGCGACTGCCGACCGCCGCCCGCAATTGCCCGTCCATGTGTCCATATAACGTGAGCGCGTCAAAACTCGACGAGACCGGCGCATAAGCGACACCGCCGCCGCCAATCAGATACACCGATGTGTTATCTGGAATCGTATCCCAGTACGCAGAAACCGTTAAAACACGCGTAGAGCCGACATAATCGCTAACCGTTCTGACCTGACCGGCGCCAGTGCCTGACAATATTTTGATGGTTTTGCCATTGTAATAATCATCAACGATAGATGCGCCGCTCGCCGCCGCCGTCAGTGTGACGGTATCCGCCGCACCCGCCGTTGCCGTACCGCGATGCTCGTTGATGGCGTAGGTGGAGGCTGTCGTCAATTTATAGGTTAGCGCCGCCACAGTCGCCACTTTAGTCGTGCCGACATACGCGGTAACTCGGCGGGTTTGCTTG
>SCST01000233.1 GCA_004299465.1 Methylovulum sp.
GCTTTACCGACGGCACCCAAGAACGCCGGATCGTTATTGTCGGGATTCGACCAGGCTGCTTCCAAGGCCGGAGAAAGCTCCTTATGAAACTCCCCATCCCAGCGATTATCGCCAATGCGTGAGAGCGCCTGCAAAGCCAGGATATAAAGCGGCGAGTCAATTTCCTGTTTGGCCAGGTTAATCAATTGATCCAGCGCATCAGGCGTTGCGATTTCACCCAGCAGGTCGATCAAAATGGCTTTGTTTTCGGCCGCTATATTCGGCTGCGCCAGTAAGTCGGCAATACCTTGATAAACCGCCGGGTCGGGATGTTTACGCAGACGCTCCGCCAGCAATGTCCCTACGATGGGAATTTGCTGGAATTCAGAGCGATCCAGCAGCATTTCCCAATATTGCCATAATTGCGCCGGCGTTTGATCATGCCGGTTTATTTCGGCAATATTAGCCTTCTTTAGCTTCGATTTCGAAGCCAAGCCCGCCGACTCGGCAGCAGCATCCATTGGTCTATTCATCCGGGCGACAGGATTGGCCTGCCTGCTCGAAGTTTTTTCCGCAGCGGGAGATACCGTTTTTTTGCCGCGGTATGTTCCTGTCCATTGGCTATCCTTGCTCACGGCGTCTCGGTCAAGCACTGGATTGTGCGCCCGCCATCCTTCGACACCCGCAGTGAGGGCCAGTAACAGGCAAACCATGACAAGAATTGACCGCTTTGTCACCTGGACATCCACCAGGATTTCGTTAACCCGCCAAGCGCTGCGCTGATTTTCCCATCCTGTTCCGGCCCTGCCTCCAGTTGCCGCACGGCAATGCGCCCGGATAGCCAGGTTTCGAACTGTCCATAGATCGCCTGCTCACTGTCATAACTTGATTGTTGCAGCGCCAATAAGCCGATTACCCGGCTGCCTTCCCCGGTGCCGGCCTGTAAAAAAGACTGCGCAGCCAATGCCGCACGCGCCTGTCCCACCAGTGTTAAGCTGAGTTCGGGATGGCGGTTTAACAGTCCCAATACCGCCGCCCGAACTTCATATCCTAAATGTTTGCCGGACGTTTTCGGGGTATCGCCGGCTTTTTGCAAAACCTTCGCGGCTATATTGTGGTTTAGCATGTCGTAATAACCGAAGGCGATGCGATAGCAGTAAACGTTATTGCGCGGATCGAATGAATCTTCGCCTAATACGACGCCGCCGTAGATGACCGGACAACGGTTATTAAAGCGTTGCTTCACCAATTCATTCCATACCGTGTGCCTGGCCCCTTCGCCATGCAGCAGCAGTAACGCCTTGGCCGGCGCCTGCGGCATTTCGGCCCTGGCAAAATGCGCGCTCACGCCGATATGCTCGCCGGCCCTCAGCGTACAGAGCGGGCCCAGCGTACCGGCGCAGGCCCCATTCCAGCCCTGAAAGCGGTAATCCTGGTCGGGCAAGGCAAATAGGCTAA
>SCST01000234.1 GCA_004299465.1 Methylovulum sp.
CTTACGTTGTAGTCATGAGTGGCGCCGTTTGCGTTCGTCACAGTGAATTTCTCAGTGCTATGGCTCCATAGATAGAGCTGCATGCTCGTCGAAGTCAATGACTTTAGCGGTGTTAACAACGCCAATATGAACGTCCCGGCAGACGGAGCCTCGCCGACCATGCAGCTCTATCTATGGAGCCATAGCACTGAGAAATTCACTGTGACGAACGCAAACGGCGCCACTCATGACTACAACGTAAGTACAGCCGCCTTTGGCCATCAACGCTTCAAGCTTGAAGGCAAAATAATAGCGGTTGACGACGGCACGGACACGGTATCCGATGCCTGCCAGACACCGTTTAACAATGCCGCCGACCTTACAGGTGCCATCGCGCTGATTGACCGGGGCGCCTGCTTTTTTGCCGACAAAGCGAAAAACGCCCAAGACGCCGGTGCGATAGGCGCCATTATTGTCAACAATGCAGCAGGCGCAATGATAAACATGGCAGGCAGCGGCAACGCGGCGTTTGACAAAGCCATCACCATCCCTGTGCTAGGCATCAGTAGAGCCGATGGCAATGCCGTCAAACGGGCGCTTGCTGCAGCCGAGCAAGCGCAGGCGGACGTTAGCGCGGCGATGCGGCGGAAATTGCTGCCGCCTTATAACAGTGCCCTGGATAATACAATCGTTATTCATGAATGGGGGCATTTTTTAAGCTTTCGGCTGACACCGCATTTAGCCAATAATCAGGGCAGATCCTTAGGTGAAGGCTGGAGCGATTTCCTGGCGCTTCTGTCCATGGTAAAAGACGAAGACCGCAAGCTCGAAAGCAATACACAATTTCAAGCCGCCTATCCGTTTGCGCAATATGTCTCGGACGAGCAACCCAAATTGTATTATTACGGCATCCGCCGTTATCCCTACTCTACCGATCAACTTAAAAACCCGTTGACCTTCAAACACATCATGAATCGCGTTGCGCTGCCGAAAGAAATCCCCGCCGCCTTCGCTGACCCTTCGAATAATTCGGAAGTGCATAGTAGCGGCGAAGTATGGGCGTCGATGTTATGGGACGCGTATGCCGAATTGTTGAATGACAGCGGCAGGTTGACGTTCAAGCAGGCACAGGACAGGATGCTCGACTACCTGGTCGCGTCGCTAAAAATGACCCCGGCAGACCCGACCTTCCTGGAAGCGCGCGACGCCCTGCTCGCCGTAGCCGAGGCGCGCGACCCTGCCGATTATGCCGCGTTCTGGCGGGCTTTTGCGAAACGCGGCGCCGGCGTTCATGCCGTAGCGCCTGAGCGTTATTCAAACAATCATGCCGGCGTCGTTGAAGATTTCACTACGCCATAGTGTGGTGATGCAAGACCGGGTTGCCCGTTGTCCGGCAACCCGGTCAGCATGATTAAGGAACAGTCACCTATCGTTTAGATTAATACCCTGTTGTTCCTGCCTGAATTCATTCATATCGCGATTGTCGATGCGGTCATAAATATCTTCAACCGATAATGTTAATTCAATCGATTCGAAGGTCACGTTATCGCCGAGACAATAATAGTCCGCCTTCCAATCATTGTTTTTTCGAAACACCTGAATAGAAACGACATCCTGTTCCACTAAAACGTACTCTTGTAACGTGGGTATGTTGATGTACCTAAGAAACTTTGTGGTCAAATCGTTTTTCCGGGTCGATTGCGACAGCACCTCAACAATAATGACAGGGGACTCTGTGAAATAGTCATCGCCTGTCGCCTCGCTACAGTCCACCACCACATCAGGATAAAAATAGTTTTTACTACCTGCTTTGACTTTCATATCCGCCATAAAAGTAATACAGGGCGTGCCTTTCAAGTGATCCCTAAAATTTGAAAAAATATTACCTGACAGCAAATTATGGTTTCTTTTCGCACCGCTCATCGCATAGGCATGACCATCAATGTATTCATGTTTTATGTCAGCCGTTATTTCAGCTCTCAGGTACTCTGCTTCAGTCATGCACGCGCCTTCATATTCAGGTTGTAACGACATAGGATGCTCCTAGGTTAAATTTAGGTAAGTATTCAGCCTCTCGCTAAAGCCACAGACTGTAGGGCGAACCGCGCGCGCCATCAAGATGCCAACACACTACCCAGATCGAAGAAGGCGCGCATAGCGCGCCCTACACTTCAGGTCACCCGGTAATAAGTTGAATGGTTACAAGTTTAGTATGGCTCAGCAACCCTGAGCAACAACCGTATCAGGTCCGGTATTCCGCATTAATCTTGACATAATCATAAGAAAAATCACAGGTCAAGACCTCCTGGACGGCATTGCCGCGCCCCAGTTTAACGGTGATCGTAATTTCTTCCTGGTTCATCACCCGTTGGCCTGCCTCTTCGGTATAAGCCGAATCCCGGCCGCCGTTTTTGACGATACAGACCGCATCGAGATAAATCTCTATGTCTTCCAATACCATGTTTTGTACACCCGCACGTCCGACAGCGGCAAGAATCCGCCCCCAGTTCGGGTCGCTGGCAAAAAATGCGGTTTTCACCAACGGCGAATGGGCAATCGTTTTGCCTACCTGCAGCGCTTCGGCATCGCTGAGGGCCTCTGCGACAACGATGCGCATCAACTTGGTCGCGCCTTCGCCATCGCGGATAATCCATTCCGCCAATTGCTTGCAGACCTGCATGACGGCATCGGCAAACAGCAGGTAATGTTCAGTGCCTGCCAGAATTTCCGGTGCGAGCGAAGCGCCGCTGGCCATCAGCACGCAAGCGTCATTGGTTGACGTATCGCCGTCGACGGTAATACGGTTGAACGATTGCTCGACCGCCGCCGCAAGGCATGCCTGCAACAGCGGCTGCGCAATTTTTGCATCGGTCGCGATAAAGCCCAGCATCGTCGCCATATTCGGCTGTATCATACCGGCGCCTTTGGAAATACCGTTAATCGTAACGGGTAATCCGTCCAGCATGATCGTCCTGGAAACGCCTTTGGGAAACGTATCCGTCGTCATGATCGCCCGCGCCGCTTTATCCCAGTTTGCCTCAGTCAACGCGCTGATTGCCGCCGGCAAAGCCGCTTTTATTTTATCCGCCGGCAGCGGCTGCCCTATCACGCCGGTAGAAAAAGGCAATACTTGCTTAGCGCTCCCACCGACAACTTCGGCAAGATCGGCGCAAGTTTTTAGCGCATCCTGCATCCCCTGCTCGCCTGTACCGGCATTGGCGTTACCCGAATTAATCAGCAACCAGCGCGGCGCGTGCGCCAGGTTGGCTTTAGCAACCTGCACCGGCGCCGCGCAAAAGGCATTTTGCGTGAACACCGCCGCACAGCTGGCCTGCCCGGCCATCGCTATAACCAGAATATCGTCTTTGACGGTTTGTTTGATGCCGGCACAGGCTGTGCCTAAAATGATACCCGGTACATCAGGCATCACGGGAAAGTCGCATTGACCGACTGCCATGATTTACTCCTTAAAGATTAAAAATGTCACAGGCACAGCCTGTACAACGAATAAATTAACGCTTAACGGCGATTTGTCCACGAAAAGCACGAAAGGCACGAAATAGACTGGATTCCAGCCATTAATCTACAACCGGGCATCTCTTTGAATATTTTCGTGCTTTTCGTGTCTTTCGTGGACTAACTGCTTTTTCTAGCTTTTAAAAAATACAAATACCTTATCAATTTCCCTGATTTCCATCTGCATCAGCGCGCATTGTTTTTTTATTGCCGCCAACTGCTCCGCTTGCTCGCTGAGCACAAACGGCAGGATGATTTCCACTTCAAGCTGTCCGTCCAGATAGTGAATACGGAAGTCCTCAATGTGAGACTTAACGTCGTCCAGGTAAAAGGTCAACAAATCCCGCACATCTGCACGCGCCAGTAGCCTCGGATGATCGAGAAAACCCTGGTCGTCTTCAGGGTCGATATGCACCAATACATCCAGGACATCGTCAAAACGGCTGATCAACTCATCCCTGACCGCGTCGCCGATGCAATGGCCTTCCGAAACGGTAATGCGCGGATCGACGACGATATGCGCATCGATATAAGCATCCTCGCCCATTTGCCGGGTGCGCAATAAATGAATGCCTTCAACACCGGCTATCGCCATGATCGCTTTACGGATCTCGGCAACCACGGAAGGCGGCAACGAGGTATCGACCAGTTCCCTGATACTATCGAATACCAGGCTCAAGCCGATCTTGGCTATCATCAGCGCAACGATGACGGCGGCTATCGCATCGGCAAACGGATAACCCAGCAATACGCCGCCGATGCCGCATAACACGACCAACGACGATAATGCGTCGCTACGCTGATGCCAGGCATTGGCCAGCAATAATTTCGAGCGCGTTGTCTTGGCGATACGCTTGGTATAGTGATAAAGCCACTCATTCAGCAAAATAGACAGTGCGGCAATACCCAAGGTTTTCACGTCGGGAACCGGCAGCGTCGCCGGATCGTTTACACGCTCCAGCACATGCCAGACAATAGCCGCGCTGATGCCAATTAAACTGACGCCCAGCAGCACCGTCGCGATGGTTTCAAAACGGCGATGGCCGTAAGGGTGGTCGGGATCGGCCGCGCGGCTGCCCAGCCTTACCGCGATAATCACCAATAAATCGCTGAGCAGATCGGACAAGGAATGAATACCGTCGGCAATCAACGCCGCCGACTGGCCCAGGATGCCGAAAGCCAGCTTGATGGCGGTTTGCAGAATATTGACCAGCGCACCGACAATGCTGGCGCGTTTTTTCAGTTTATCGGCAGCGGTCGTATTCAGCATTTCCGCCATCACGCGCCCACTTCCAGGACAATCGTGTATTCATGGTCGCCCGATACCGTATCCAGCACTTTATGCCCGTTGATGCGGCACCAGGCTGGAATGTCCTGCATAATGCCGGGATCGGTGCCGACCACTTCCAGCACATCGCCGGGCTGTAGTTGCTTGACTTTGTCCTGCGTGCGAATAACAGGCAAGGGGCACAGCAGGCGGCGGGTGTTTAAGGTTTCTTTGCTCATATCCAGGTTTTTTAGTCATACGGGACAAGAATTATAGCCATACGCTCACGATAAAGCTCTCAATCGTATAATGACGGCATTGCACAATAGCCACTCTGTTTAATCACGGGGACTTCCTCATCAGAGGAATAAACAAGAAGAGGGAAGTCTTCGAGGATTAGCCCGGCATGAACCAGGGAATTCCTATTCGGACAATAATTTTTCTTGCCTGAATTCATTCATATCCGCGTTATCAACGCGATCATAAATTTCTTCAACGGTTAATGTCAGGCCAATGGATTCAAACGTAACCCAATCGCCCAGGTAGTAATAGTCCGGTTGCCAGGCATGAGCTTTACGCAGCACTTGAACAGAGACAAACTCTTGTTCTATCAAGA
>SCST01000801.1 GCA_004299465.1 Methylovulum sp.
ATGATCAGATCACGGACAAAGCCAAGAATACGACTTAACAGGGTGGCCCCGCTCACCACGCCGGCCGCCCGCGCGATCTTTCCGGGACGTTCCTGCTCCATCAGAAATTCCTTGACAAATAAGCGCTGCTCCATTGTAATGAATGACGCAGTTTACCCTCCCGTACACCGGGTGGACATAACACGCCACAAAGGAGAAGCGGAACGATGCCAATCACCAAGTCAGCGCAGAAGCATATGAGGCAAAGCCTGAAGCGCCGGTTGCGCAATCGCGCGGCCAAGAGTAGTCTCAAGACCGTGATCAAAAAGGTACGAGCGGGGATAGAGGGGCAGGACCGGAATGCTGCAGAGAAGGCATTCATACAGGCCGTGCCGTTCATTGACAGAGCCGCCGGCAAAGGCTTCATCCACAAGAACGCTGCGGCCCGCTATAAGTCAAGACTCGCCCGCCAGCTCCAAGCCCTCCCGCAGCCGTCGTAGGACTCACGCCCGGCAGAGGTCCCAGACCAGTCCGCTCAAGACCACAGGAGATTCAGCCTTTCCTGTCTTGATGGCAAGGTCGGCCCGTGAGAGCGACTGGATGGCGCCTGAGAGCTGCCTCCAGGAACGCGAGGCGCTCTGTTCCGCCAGGGCAGCGACGACGCGAGGCGGCAGGCCGAGCGCGTGAGTCATCCTGCTCACCGGGGTCGCCTGCTCCTGAAGTGCTTTTGCCTGAATCAGCAGGCGGATCTGGCGGGCGAGCATCCCGAGGACGGCCAGGGGCTCCTCCCCACTCCCCAATAGACTCGTCAGACAACGAAGGGCGACATCCAGATCCCTGCCTGATACGGCATCGGTCAATTGGAAGATCGATCGCACTCGGGTCTCACCAACCAAGGCTTCGATATCCTTCGCACTGATCTCCTTACGCTCTCCAACGAAGAGCGCCACCTTTTCTACGTTGTAGATCAACTGGCGAAAATCGTCGCCCACCAGGGCCATAAGTAGGCTGATCGCTTCCGGCTGCAGCCGTATACCCTGCTCTTTGGCCGTGGCCATTAGCGACTCCTTCACGGAATCTGCCTCCAAGCGATCAAAGCGGAGGAGTATCCCTTTCTTCTGTATCGCCGCCGCCAGCCGGGTTCTGAGGTCAAGACGCTTGCCCGCCAGCACAAGGCAGCTTGTGGGAGAGGGATCGTTCAGATAGGCGAGCAGATCCTCTTGCTGCTCCTTCGAGAGATCCTCGACACCTCGGATCAGGACCACCCGACGCGACGCTAGAAACGGCAACGTCCGAGCGCTCCCCAGGATCGACGGCATCCCTGGCTCTCCAGGTCGAATCTGATCGAGATTCAGGTCTCTCGCGCCTTCCGTCAGCAATGCGTCAAGAAGCTGGTTGAGCGCCTGATCTCGACGGTACTCCTCCTCCCCGTAGAGACAATAGACGGGCGCAACCTCCCCTCTGCGGACCTGTTCGGCAACGGAGTGGCCGCTCTTCACCCAGCGTCCCATCACACCCCGTCCA
>SCST01000235.1 GCA_004299465.1 Methylovulum sp.
CTCTTCCGATCTGATGGCTTGGCAAAGGAAGCCGGCGTGACTTCAGGGGCTTTCTACGGACACTTCAGCTCCAAAGCAGAAGCGTTTAAAGCGGCGATCATTGCCGGAATGGAGGATTTAAAATCAGGTATTAGCCTTTTCCAACAGCAGCATGGCGAAAACTGGTGGGAAGAATTTGCAAAGTATTACATGGGACCGAAACGCACCTGCGACTTGGGTGATAGCTGCATACTTCAAAGTGTAACACCGGAAGTATGTCGTTCCGAGGAAGCGATACGTGCTGCATTTGAATCGGAGTTGCTAAAGATAGTCAAACTAGCGGCAGATGGTACACCGAAAACAACCCATCAGGCGGCTATTGATAATGCTTGGGCTAACTTTGCAATGTTGATTGGCGGTGTAACCTTAGCTCGTGCGGTTACAGACGAAAAAATCGCCAATGAAATTGCAACGGCCGTTCAGCAAGCGGTGATCGCCCGACAAAAGAGTACTTAAACCGCAACCAACAAGACCTCGGCGGCCATTAAAGCGGCGATGCTGGGTTTATTGTAAAAACCTAGCGATCAAATTTGATTACCGAATCCCCGTGATCACTGCTAAAACGAACTTCTGACCTGTAGAGCATCTTTCAGCGCTCGGAAAGCCTCATCGTATAGACGGTGCGATCCGCCTGGATTCATCCAAGCTTAGCCAAACCCAACCACCGTCACAAAGCGAAACCAAAGCGTGCCCAGAATGATGCAGCTTGAAGCCCAAGTCGCGAAGCGATATGGCACCCAGTTTACCGCCATATAGATAATGGCATGGACATACCTGAGCGCAACAAAAGCCCAGGCAAGTAAAAGTTGAACCTTGTCGGCTTCTTTCACTATAAGCATCAATAGGCAGATAACATAAAAAAGCGCTGGTACTTGCATTAGATTATTGAAAGTTCGAGCGGGACGTTCGAATCGATCATCAGCTGGGATATCGGACTTGAAATCCGCGAAATATCCGATCGATGCATGCCCACGAATAACAGCGACATTGCGTGCGACGGACCATAACCAGCCAGACCAAAGCCGTCAGTGTAAAGAGCGCGGCCATGGGAGAAATGAGCAGCTCCGGTCGTACAGAGTGATGTTCACCGGCTAATAGCCAGAATAGCCAAGCTGCGACCTAACCGACAATGATACCCAGGGGCAGCGTAAATCCGAAGGAAAGACATTTCGGTGGCTTTGGAATTTAGTGGCGACATATACGATCTCCTGATGAACATGGGTTGCGGAATAATCTTCGGTTGATATACTTGCATTATGCAACCAATTATCCTATTTCAATTGCAGAACGCAAGCAAATAAGCCAGATGTCCGAATCGAAGCTCGAAAATAGGTGTCCAATTGATTATGCCCTCGAAGTGTTTGGAGACCGATGGACGTTGATCGTACTCCGCGATCTGATGCTAAGCGGCAAACGTCACTACCGAGAGCTGATGACTTCGAAAGAAGGAATAGCAACCAATATTCTGGCTTCGCGACTGAAGAAAATGGAAGCGGACGGACTCGTTATCCGCAAACATAAGCCCGAAGACAAGCGCCAAGTGTTTTATGAACTAACGGACAAAGCACTTGATCTGGTCCCTGTGCTACTCGAGATTAGCCGCTGGAGCGTAATTTACGACAAACATACGGCGGCTCCACCGGATCTGATGCGCCGCTATCAAGAAGAGCCGCAGCAGCTAATTGCAGATTTGCAGGAAGCGGCAAGGGTCCGGCAAACCTGATCGTGTTTGCAACAAAAACGAAAATTCGGAGTGACTGTCTACTCCTTTTGCCAAATCAAAATTTTGTAGGCTATTTTTACAACTTCCATCGCCCCGAAATTTTGGACTGATCGCAGATACCAGCAAGACCGGCAACAGCCGGAACAGCTTGTTAATTCGACTCTTCATGACGCTAAAAACTGCCACATCGACAATTCGATTATGTGCAAACGCCTCATCGCGCTTCGACTTTTGCATTCCGCGCCGAGACTCCAGATAGGGTTCACACCTGTCGAGGTGCGTCATTTGCTCACGCCTCGCTCCGCTGCCGACTTGGCCCGTGAACTGTGTGCGCTGTTCATAAATATGATCGACCCGATGATGATCGCCGATGCACTCAGAATGCGTGCCGTGAGCGGTTCTTGCGCGAACCAGTTGCCTAAAAACACCGCCACCAGCGGATTAACATAGGCGTACGTTGCCACCAGCGAGATCGGCGCGTTCTGCAGCAACCAGGCGTAGGATGCGAAACCGATCATCGAACCGAACCCAATCAGATACGCCAAGGCCAGCCATGAGTCGGCCGATACCTGGGCAAGGCTGAAGACACTCCATTTTTCGCTTAGAACACTGACAACCAACAAGGCAAATCCACCGGCCAGCATTTCCGCTCCCGTCGTCATCAGCGCCGTCTTCGGCAAATCCGCGGTCTTGCTGTAGATTGAACCTACGGCCCAAAGCAAACTGGCGAGCAACAGCGCCGCCACACCGGGCATGTTTAACGGCATACCGTCCGAAAACACTGACGGACCGACCAGCAGGTAAATCCCCATGAAGCCGATGACCAGACCGACCAGTACGCGTAGCGTCGGTCTGACGCCGTTAGGTCTGAGTGCGTCGGCAATCACCAGAAACATAGGCACGGCACCGATGATCAGCGCAGCGACACCGGACGGGACGGTTTGTTCGGCCCAACAGACCAAACCGTTGCCGCCGAGCAATAACAAAGTACCGACAATGGCGGCCGAACGCCACTGCCGCAAGGTCGGCACGGCATCGCCGGCCAGACGTCGCCAAGCCAGCAAAATGACGCCGGAAACGACAAAACGCAAGCCAGCCGACAAAAACGGCGGTAATGTTTCGACCACAAAGCGTAAACGTCTAACCCGCCCAACCTACGCAAACCCGTTACGAACTGTCATCCTTGCCCTTTTGGATGGGGAATACCGATGGCATTGTCAAAGAAGT
>SCST01000236.1 GCA_004299465.1 Methylovulum sp.
ATGAACAATTAAAAAAGCTCGAAAATGAGCTGGCTTTGCAGCAAGCGCGCCCGCCATTGATCCGCCAGGAAACGGTAAACGCACAACAGGATATTGAAGCGACACAGAAAAAACTGGAAACGCCGCCGCCCGCTTCCGAATCCAAATTGGAAACCGAAGCCTTGCAGATATACCTGAAAACCCTGCTGGACGCACGCACAGTAGAGTTAAAAATGCTGGATATCGAAGCCATCAGCAATCCGGCCCGCGTCGAATGGCTTAAGGCGCAGCATCAGTTGCTGAACCTGCAAAAGAATACGCTTGCCCCGGTTGTAACGGCAATAGAGGGGATTCTCACCGAACGCCGGCAACAGATCGCACAAGACGCACAAGACGCGCTCAGCCAGGCTGAAAAAGACCTGGCCGGTAAACATGCCGTCATTCAGGCGATCACCAGGGAAAACATCCAATACAGCCGCGACCTACAAACCGTTACCGAGAAAATCGACAGCTATAACGAGCAAAAAACAAAAATTGATGCGCAAGCCGCCGATATTGAAGCCGATTTTAAAAACGCGGAAAAAAAAATCAGCCTGGCCGGCTTAAGTCCCGCATTAGGCAAGATTCTGCGCGAGCAACGCCGTAACCTGCTGACGCAAATCCAGCTTACCTTGGAATCAGAAACTGTACAGGATGAGACGGCATTAACCAGCCTCGAGCAATTTAAGGTTGAAGACCATCTAAAAAAACTGGCCGATATTGACGCCGAATTACGGCAAATTATGGATACGCAAGTCGTGGATTCACAACTGCCCGACGAGCAGCGCATGATGATTCAGGCGGAATTGCGCCTGTTGATGAACAACCAGAAAGACCTGCTGAACAAACTTTATCTCGCCGACACCACTTATTTGCGTGCGCTGGGGGATTTTGACTTTGCGAGACAGCAAATGAATACCCAGGCCAATAAATTCGCCGTCTATCTTGACCAGCGTCTGTTATGGGTGCGCAGTTCCGCGCCTATCGACCTGAATTTTATAGCCGAACTGTACCATTCAACACAATGGCTGTTATCGCCGCTTAACTGGATGCGAGCCGTTAAGGATACCCTTAAAAGCATTGTTAAATGGCCGTTCCTGGCGTTTATCGCCTTAGCCAGTTTGGCGGGATTACTGCTGTGCAGACAGTGGCTGGTACTGCAATTGTCGGTGATCTCGAATAAAGTTGAGCGAATCTCTACCGATAATTTTTACCATACCCTGAAAGCGTTAGCCTATACCTTATTATTGATATTGCCGCTCCCGCTGTCCTGCTATTATTTGGGCTGGTTTTTAACCCACAACATACAGGTGGACGCCATCAGCAAAGCCATAGGAACCGGTTTGCAAAGCGCATCAATCCCGCTGTTTTTTTTGCAGTTTTTTTACCGCCTGTTTGCGCCATCAGGCATAGCGTGCAAGCATTTTCAATGGCAACAAAGCTCGACCGGCCTGTTACGCAGGCAGATAGCCTGGCTGCGCTTTGTTGCCGTGCCGGCAGTGTTTATTATCAACAGCACGGGCATATCGAAAGTATCCGCGCATAGCGATAGTCTGGGCCGCCTGGCGTTGATTATCAGCATGGCGGCAATGGCCGTTTTTTTGCGTCGCATCCTCAATCCTCGTGGCGGCCTGTTGCAGCACCTGATCGATACCAATCCCGACGGCTGGCTGGCCCGGCTTCGCTATGCCTGGTATCCGGCCGCCATTACCATGCCGTTAATTATCATTGGTTTTGCCGTCGCCGGTTATTACCTGAGCGCACTGGAACTGCAGCAAAAATTAATCATCACCTTGCGCCTTATTTTCCTGGCAATGCTTATCCATGCGCTGGTATTCCGCTGGCTGACACTCGTTAACCGGCAACTCGCCATCGCCAACGCCAGGCAAAAACGTAAAGCCGCGGCGCTATCCGAAAAACAGCATGCCGTGATAGGCGGCGAAGATCCCGTCCTGCCCGTCGATGAACAACTCATCGACATTCCTAAAATCAATGCACAGACGATCAATTTACTGAATGTCTTCATAGGCTTAGGTTTAATTATCGGCTTCTCGGTAATATGGAAAAATATCCTTCCCGCCTTTTCTTTCCTGGAGCATATCGTTCTCTGGCAACACCAGGTTAATATCAACAGCCAGGAAAGCTATGAACCGATCACGTTGACTAATCTGATGCTGGCCGGCCTGTATGTGTTCATCACCATCGTCTCGACACGAAACTTTTCGGGCATCATGGAATTATTGGTCTTCAGGCGCCTGGCGATAGAAACAGGCGGGCGATATGCCGTCAATCAACTGGCAAGCTATATCTTATTCTCGATCGGTTTCATCTCCGTCGCCCATGAGCTGGGCGGCAGTTGGTCACAGGTGCAATGGCTGGTGGCGGCGCTCAGTGTGGGCTTGGGCTTTGGCTTGCAGGAAATTTTCGCGAACCTGGTATCGGGCATTATCCTGCTGTTTGAGCGCCCGATACGGGTAGGCGATACCGTAACGATAGGCGATATCACAGGAAAAGTCAGCCGCATCCAGATGCGCGCGACCACCATCATGGACTGGGATCAAAAAGAACTGATCGTGCCGAACAAAACCTTTATTACCAGCCAGCTCGTCAACTGGACCTTGAGCGATGCGATAACGCGCGTGGTCATTCCTGTCAGTATTGCCTACGGCTCCGATATTGAACTGGCGCACCAAGTGATGTTGGACACCGTGCAAACAACGCCGCTGGTACTTACCGAACCGGAACCTTGCGTATTGTTCGTCGGCTTTGGCGACAGTGCATTAAGTTTTTCCGTGCGCGTCTATGTCAGCGAATTATCGCACCGCTTGCAGGTTGCGCATGATTTGCATGTGCGCTTATTGCAGGCATTGCGTACACACCATATAGAAATTCCTTTCCCACAACGCGACGTCCATATCCGTTCAGCGACGCACGCGATTGAAGGCGGCAACAATCCTGCCATGCAAAAAATGTAATGTACTAAACCGGCGAAAGGACACACTTTCCTCATTTGACCTATTATGTTTGGGCGTGTAGGGCGCGCGCGGCGCGCCCTACAGGGAAAAGACAAAACCTATCCGATGAGCACATTATTTGACATATTGTTTTTACAACAGTACCTTAGACCGTTTATTTTTAATCTCTCATACACACTGGTTGCTCAAGAGCTGTAATGGAACAATTTCATAGAATAAGTCGCTTACCCCCTTACGTTTTTAATATTGTCAACGAACTGAAAGCCAAGGCGCGCGCCGCGGGTGAAGATATTATCGATTTCGGCATGGGTAATCCAGACCAGCCTACCCCCAAGCATATCGTCGATAAAATGATAGAGGCGACGCAACGCGAAGATACGCATCGCTATTCGATGTCCAAAGGCATTCCCCGCCTTCGCAAAGCGATTTGCAACTGGTATAAAACGCGCTTTGACGTCGAATTAAATCCCGAAACCGAAGCCATCGTCACGATAGGCTCCAAAGAAGGCTTGGCGCACTTGGCGCTGGCGACCTTGGGCCCCGGCGACATCGTGCTGGTACCTAATCCCGCTTACCCGATACATCCTTACGGCGTCGTCATAGCCGGCGCCGATTTGCGCCATGTGCCGTTAATCCCCGGCGTGGATTTCTTCGATGAGCTGCATAAAGCCATTATCGAATGCTGGCCCAAACCGAAAATGCTGATTATTAATTTTCCGGGCAATCCGACCGCGCAATGCGTGGAACTGGCGTTTTTCGAAAAAATAATCGCCCTTGCCAAAGAACATAATATCTGGGTAGTCCATGACATCGCTTATGTCGATATTGTTTTCGACGGCTACAAGGCGCCATCGATACTGCAAATTGAAGGTGCCAAAGACATCGCCGTGGAATTTTTCTCGATGTCCAAAAGCTACAACATGCCAGGCTGGCGCGTAGGCTTCATGTGCGGCAACAAGGAACTGGTGTCCGCACTGGCGCGCATCAAATCCTACCTGGACTACGGCACATTTACACCGATCCAGATCGCCGCTATTGCAGCGCTGGAAGGTCCGCAGGAATGCGTGGCCGAAATTGCCGATATGTACAGGAAGCGCCGCGATGTGTTATGTGACGGTTTGACGGCAGCCGGCTGGCCGGTTGAAAAACCCAAAGCCACGATGTTCGTCTGGGCCAAAATCCCCGAAGCCTACCAGGCGATGGGCTCGCTGGAATTCTCGAAAAAGCTGCTGCTGGAAGCCAAGGTAGCCGTAGCGCCGGGCATAGGTTTCGGCCAGTACGGCGACGACCATGTCCGTTTCGGTCTGATTGAAAACGAGCACCGCACACGCCAGGCAATACGCGGCATCCGCAATATGATGAAGAAAGACCAGCTTGTGTAAATTCTTGTCTATTCGCCAAGGCCTGCCAGGTTTCTTGCACTCGGAGGGTAGAAGAACCTCACGGAACCACGCCCACCGATAGTTGCATAAAGAGAGGATCGGCACCATGCCTAAAATCACCGACATTTCGCAATTGGATTTAAACCAGACCTACAGCTATGCTGATTATTTGACGTGGCGATTTAAAGAAACCGTCGAATTAATCAAAGGCAAAATCATGTTGATGTCGCCTGCACCGAATGTGAAGCATCAAGATATTTCTGCGAATTTAACAGCGTTGCTGCACAATTTTTTCAAACACAAACAATGTCGCGTTTATGCCGCTCCATTTGATGTGCGCTTATATGACCGGAAAAAAGCCCTGTTAGCCAGTCAAGACATCCACACCGTTGTACAACCTGATTTATGTGTCATTTGTAACCCTGATATTTTAGATAAGCGTGGCTGTAACGGTTCACCCGATTGGATTATTGAGATTTTATCCAAAGGGAACTCGAAACGGG
>SCST01000237.1 GCA_004299465.1 Methylovulum sp.
TCGCTGTAATCGGCATGGCTCATGATTATCAGTTTATGGCGGGCGTGAAACGTCGTCAGGCTGCATGGCGTCAATCCTTCGGCCAGCATCTGTTGCCAACGGTGCAGCACATAGACGCGCTGAATAAAATTCTCGCGCAAGCCGGGATCGCCCAGCCTGCCCTCTTCCTCCACCGGCAGTAGCGGATGATTGCGCATCATTTCTTCCGCATAAATCCCTACACCTTCACGCCGAGGCTCCCCATTGCTGAACACCTTGACGCGCTCCATACCGCAACTGGGCGAATCTTTTTTCAGGATATAGCCACATAATTCCGCATGAGCCGGTTTTTGTTGATGGGCATATTCGCGCAAGCGACCGGTGACATCGTTATCCGCTTCCTTAACACCGACACAGCGTATTGTGTTGTCGATTTTCACCAAATGCAGGGTCGGGCGCGGGATGCCCAAGCCGATAGCGACTTCCGGGCAAAAGGGATAAAAGTCGAAATACTCGCCGAGCGTGCCGATAATATACGCATCGCATTTGTGCCCGCCGTCGAAGCGGACATTTTCACCGAGTAAACAACTACTGATGCCGATGGGGATTTTTTTCATGGCGCTTACCGTAAGTTTGTAGGGGATGCCGCGCGCGCCAAAGGAGGGAGTCAATATTAAATAATCCCAAGCTACGAAGAAGGCGCGCACGGCACGCCCTACTTGGCGCTCGGAAAACGAGCGCTAATAATGCGGCGGAATCTCATAGCTGTTGCCACCGGTGTCCTCGCCGTGCCGGCCATCTGCGGACAGGCTTTTAATCCGCTCATTCAACACGCTACAGGTCGCTTCCAGCCGCTCTATCTGTTGTTGTTGCCTGCTAACTACCTGGTTTAGCGCCTGCAGCAAGTCTTCCTGGTAAGCTGCCTTGATTTCCAGCTCAATTATTCGCTCATCATTCATAGCAAACCGGTTTTATTTGACTTGGCTGTTAATCACTATGTTGTTGACGCGCTTATCTTTGACATCAACCTGCTCAATAGTACCGATCAAGTCGCCTTTCTCGGGCATTGCATTACCTGATTTGGAAATGCGCGCCGACAATTTAACCTGAGGGAAGCCGGATAACTTCATCGCCGGCATCATCGCCATCGTATCCGTCAAGCTGGCCGTCAACGGCAAATCGGACACCTGTTTGCGGATGATCGCTAACGGAACACGGGAACCGGACACGGCCTGGGCGTAGATAAAAACAGTGTCGTCTGGCGATACCGATGCTTGCAGTCCAGGGGCTACACTGACCTGGACCGCAATGGCAATATCAGCTGTTTTCGCGGTCTGTCCAGGTTCAGCAGGCACACCGCCCGGCGCTTGGCTTTCCAGCTTCGCCAACAAGGCTTGCGTTTCCTGTTGCGCCGGCGATCCCGGCGGCAACAGCGCGATCAGCTTGCGCCATAATTTAGCACCTTCAAGCGCATCACCCGCCTGAACCTTAGCCATACCACCCAGCCACAAGCCGGTAATGTTATCCGGCTCCAGGGCTAAGGCCTTGAATATCAGTTCGGCGGATTTTCCAGCCAATTGCTCGTTATTGGCAAATGCCAGCGCATCGGCATACAGCAGCATGATGTCGGGCTTATCACCCAGCAAGCGGTAAGCTTCTGCAAACGCATCGGCGGCTTTGGGGTATTGCTGCAAATATTTGTAGGATTTGCCCAGCATCGTCCAACCTTGTGCATCGCCTGGATTGCTTTTCATATGCTCGGCCAACTTGCCGACCATCTTGTTGATGTCTTCAATACTCGGCGTGGCCGGTGTCGCCGCCAGCATATCCGCGCTGGGTTCGATAGCCTTATAGTCGCCCAGGCCTGCATACAGCATCGCCGCCAATGCAGGAATCGCAATAGCCAACAGGTAAGCCATCCAGCGGCCTTGCGTTTGCGCAGCATTGCCTTGGTTGGGAATATCCAGGTCATCACTCAATGCCAGCTCAAGTTCGACAAGCTGCTCTTCATATTGGACTTGGCTTAACGCGCCGGACTGCAATTGGTCTTTCAGTTCAGCGAGCCGGTTTCTGGCAATGGCAATATTGCGTTCGTCCATATCGGCGGCGGGCACAGGATGTTGCCGCCACAACGGCGGCAATACCAACGCCAACGCGATCAAAATCATCAGGCCGGCGAGCAGCCAAAACAGCATATTCAAGAGACATCCCCTTCATCCAGCAAACGACGGATTTTTGCCAATTTTTCAGCCTGCCCGTTTTCCTGGGTTGCCGCTTGTTTTTTTCGTTTCAGCACTAAGAACACCGCGATGATGCCCAACATTAAAAAAACGACCGGTCCCAACCACAACAAGCCGGTCTTGGCTTTGAACGGCGGCTTGTACAAAACAAAATCGCCGTAGCGGTCGGTCATAAACTGCACAATCTCATCACGCGATTTGCCTTGTTGCAGCATTTCGTAGACTTGCCGGCGCAAATCGCTTGCCAGCTCGGCATTGGAATCGGCTATCGTCTGGTTTTGGCAGACCAGGCAACGCAATTCCGAGGTCAGTGTTTCGTAAGCCTGTTGTTGCCGTGGATCGCTAAAGGTTTTACTGTCAATCGCGTTGGCGGCAATTGGCAAGCACAGCGATAAAAAAATCAAGCTCAGGTATTTCATGAAAGCTCCGCTTGTAATTGCGCAATCAGCGGTAAAAAAGTTTGCTGAACATCGATGGGCGTCACCGGACCGGTATGCTTGTAACGCACGAGGCCTTTTTTATCGATCACAAAAGTTTCCGGCACGCCGTACACGCCCCAGTCTATGCCTATGCGCCCATCCTGGTCCATGATGCTGACGTTATACGGATTGCCCAAGGTATCCAGCCAGTTTTTCGCGGCGGCGGGATCGTCCTTGTAATTCAGTCCGACAATCGTCACGGCTTTTTGCCGCGCCAATTCGTTCAACACCGGATGCTCCTCGCGGCATGACACGCACCACGAAGCCCAGACGTTGAACAGCCAGACCTGGCCTTTTAGATCGGCATTTGCCAGTTTTTCGCTGGGAGCTTGCAGCTTGGGCGCGGAAAACACCGGCGCGGGCTTGTTTAGCAAGGGCGAGGGGATTTCGCTGGGATTCAGGTTTAAACCGATGGCAAGGAAGATCGCCATGATGATAAATAGGATTAGCGGGAGGATGTATTTAAGCATGTTTATTCGTAGTCAGTAATCGCTTTATAAAGCCCTAAAGCAGCGTGTCTTCATCTGCCGGTTCAATATCAGGCACTTTGTCCAACAAAGCCAACACTTCATCTTGACTGACAGATGCCGATAATTTTTCAGTTTTTCCATATAGAGCCATTGTTCTCGAGTACGTAAGCCCTCATGAATAAGCTCTAAATATAGGCTTTCCTCGGCACAACCTAATTGCATCGCCACTTGCCGGGCTTGGCTGTGCTCTTGGTCACAATCGTTTGGCTCATTGGAAAAACTCCCGTATCACGTCTTAATGATGCAAGTGTCCAGCAAATACTTCATGGGACAGATTTAGCAATGCGATACCGCCGATCACAAGCCGCGCATAAGCCGCCTGCCGCCATCAACACCGCGCCCAGCCAAATCCAGCGAATAAAGGATTTGTAATAAATCCTGAGACTCCATGCGCCTTCATCGCCTAACGGCTCGCCGATAGCGACGAATAAATCCCTGAACAAACCGGCATCAATCGCCGCTTCCGTCATCGGCATCGTTTGCACCTGATAGACGCGCTTTTGCGGCTCCAGTTGCGCGACCTGTTTGCCGTTGTGGCTGACCGTCACAAACGCCTGTTCAGCAATATAGTTGGGGCCTTGGGTCTGTTTTACGCCGTGAAATTCAAAGATATAGCCGGACATATCCAGCGTGTCGTTCGGCGCCATGCGCACGTCTTTCTCGACGCTGTAAACCGAGGTTAAGGTAATGCCGGTGACAAAAACGGCAATGCCGAGATGGGCTATGGTCATGCCGTAAAAACCGGATGGGAT
Organism: Methylovulum sp.; assembly: GCA_004299465.1. Classification (GTDB taxonomy): domain Bacteria; phylum Pseudomonadota; class Gammaproteobacteria; order Methylococcales; family Methylomonadaceae; genus Methylovulum. Next base: position 3,981 of record SCST01000237.1, read on the forward strand.
GTCAGCCAGCCGCTGCCACGAAAACCCCTTGACGCCAAAGCGGTCGATGAAAGCCAGCACGGCAATCGCGACCGTCCACAACGCCAGGGTTAATCCCAATACCGCGCCCCACGAATAAAACGGCATCAACAACGGTATGGCTAATCCGCCGGCGAGACAGCCTGCGATAATCCAGCGCAAACGCATAGCCAGCGCCTTGATGCTGTCTTTCTTCCAGCGCAATAACACGCCTAAGCCGACAACAAGCGCCAACGGCGCCATCAGCGGTATGAATACGGCGTTAAAATACGGCGGGCCTACCGATATTTTGCCCAAGCCCAGCGCGTCGATAACCAAAGGATATAAGGTGCCCAGCAAAATGCTGGAAGCCGTTACGACCAGCAAGACATTGTTCAGCAAGATCGCCGATTCTTTGGAAACCAGCTCAAACGTCGCGCTGCTTTTGACATAAGGGGCGCGGATGGCGTACAGCAACAACGAGCCGCCGACGACGACGCCTAAAAATACCAGGATAAACAAACCGCGCGCCGGATCGCTGGCGAAGGCATGCACCGAAGTCAACACGCCGGAACGCACCAGGAACGTACCGAGCAAGCTCAACGAAAAGGCAAAAATTGCCAGCAACACCGTCCAGGTCTTGAACACGCCGCGTTTTTCGGTCGCCGCCAGCGAATGCATTAAGGCCGTGCCGACCAGCCACGGCATG
>SCST01000238.1 GCA_004299465.1 Methylovulum sp.
GATCGGCGAAGGTTTCAAACGTTAGGCGCAGTTGCTTGATTACGTCACTAAAGGTCAACGCGTTTAATCCAAAGGGAGCACTCATAAAAATAGGCTTCAATTGGGGGAGTCGGTCGGCTATTTTAGGCGCTGGGTGCCATAATGAGAATTGCTGGTACTTAATGGCATAATGTTGCTATAAATTCCCCGCACTTTATAATCACACCGGATTAGTTACAAAGTGTGATGTACTGCAACTTATTAATACGGGCTGATATGATCGAATCCCTTAAGCGCTTCGCCTTTTCCCTGCTGTTGGTTTTTTTTGCAGCGGCCATTTTGCTTTGGTCCGACCGGCATAATCGCCATGCCGATCAAGCCGCACCGTCTACGGTTAGCGCCGCCGTAGCGATTGCGATATTGCAGCACAGTTCCAATCCGATGATGGATGAAATCCGCCAAGGCGTCCTCGATGGGCTACATGCCAAAGGCTATGACGACGGTCAAAATATCGCAATTACGACCTATAACGCCGAAGGCGATTTACCGACCGGCAACCTGATGGCGCAAAAAATTACCAGCGGCGATTACCGTTTGGCGGTTTCGATTTCGACCGTGATGTTGCAGGCCCTGGCGAACGCCAATCGCACCGCGGCCGTCCCGCATGTATTCGGCGCGGTGACGTCGCCAGTCGCGGCAGGCGTCGGCATCAAGGCGCTGGATAGCCTCGATAAGCCGCCTTATCTGACCGGCATCGGCACGCCGCAGCCGGTCACGGAAATTTTCCGTTTGGCGAAGCAAATCAATCCGAAGCTGAAGACTGTCGGCGTGGTCTGGAATCCCGCCGAAGTCAATTCCGAATTCTGTACCAAACAAGCCCGTGCAGTTTCGGCGGAACTGGGCTTGACCTTGCTGGAAGCGCCGGTCGAGCAAACCAAGGATGTGCGCGAAGCGGCCGATTCGTTAGTCGCCCGTGGCGTGGAGGCGTTCTGGACCGGCGGCGATGCGACCGTTAACGGGACGGTGGATAGCTTGATCGAAGTCACCCGCGCCGCGAAGATTCCGGTATTTTCAAATATTGCCGGGCACGCAAAGCGCGGCGGCCTGTTCGATTACGGCGCGGATTACCATGAAGTGGGCGCGGAAGTTGGGCGCATCGCCGCAGATGTCCTGGCCGGTGCCGATCCCGCTCAGCTTCCGGTCAGGGATTTTGTGCCCAAGCGCATTATCCTGAATGAACAGACCCGCGGCAGTCTGCGCGATACCTGGATCTTCACGCCGCAGCTGTATGCCGGCGCCAAAACCCTTATCGAGCAAAACGGCGTTGAAAAGAATGCCGCCGGTTTAGGCGATGCAAAACCAGCAGCCGGCGCCGCGCCAATCATGTTGCAAGCCAAGCGGACGTATAAAGTCGGCCTGGCTTATTTTGCGCCGGAACCCGGCGTTGATTCGGTTCTGGCCGGTTTGCGCGAAGGTTTGAAAGTCCTGGGGCTGGAAGAAGGCCGCAACCTGGTGTTCCGGTCCATGCATGCACAGGGCGAAATCGGCCAGATCCCGACGATGGGCCAAGTGCTCGATAACAGCGATGTCGATGCGATACTGACCTTGACGACTCCGGTATTGCAGGGCGTCGCGATGGCGGCCAAGCATAAGCCTTCGGTATTCACTTATGTGACCGATCCCTTGGCCGCCGGGGCCGGCAAAAGCTTTACCGAGCATTTGCCGAAACTGACCGGCATCGGCTCTTTCCCGCCGGTTGAAGAGATGTTCACGATCACGCGCAAAGTCCTGCCCGGCATAAAAACTATAGGCACGCTGTATAACCCGAGTGAAACCAATTCGGTCAAAGTCGCCGAGGTCATGCGCGAAATTTGCCGAAAAGCCGGCGTCACTTTCGAAGAAGTGCCGATCAGCACGACCGCCGAGGCGGTGCAGGGCGCGCAGGCCATTGTGGCGCGCAAGGTGCAGGCGATTGTCTCGGTCGGCGACAATACCATGTACCAGGCTTTGGACGGCATCAGCAAGGTCGCCAAAGACGCCAATATTCCGCTCATTCTCGACCAGCCCGAATTTATCGGCCATGATGCGCTGATGGTGGTCGGCGTCGATTATAAGGAAAGCGGCCGCGCGGCCGCGGAGCCGCTGGCGCGCTTGTTGACGGGCGCGAATCCGGCGACGATCCCGTTCCAGAATATCAGCAAAAAATCTATCCTGCTCAATGACGCGGTCGCAAAACGGCTGGGTATCGTCTTTCCCGATGACGTGCGCGCATTGGCTACGGACGCTACGAATACCGCCGTAGCGCCCAAGCCGCTGGACCATGCCTGGAAAATCAAGCGCCTGTTGTATGTCGAATCCGCGCCTGCGGAAGACGCCGTGCGCGGCATAGACGATGGTCTGAAGGCGGCCGGCCTGGTTGCAGGCAAGGATTTTGTACTCAGCGATGCGTCGGCGCAGGCCGATATGACGACCTTGTCCGGCCTTGCCGATGCGGTCAACAGCGACGGCACCCAATTGCTGATGACCTTGTCGACGCCGACTCTCGAAACCGTGCTACATAAAGTCAAAAAAATCCCTATTGTTTTTACGTTCGTTGCCGACCCGGTCGTTGCCGGTGCAGGCAAGGACGATACGCATCATTTGCCGAATGTCACCGGCGTTTATACGCTGGCGCCGTTCGAGGAAATGGTGGGATTATTAAAACAGTATTTTCCATCGGTTCATAAGATAGGCACCTTGTTTACGCCCGGCGAAGACAACTCGGTACACAATAAAGACGTTTTTGTCGCCGCGGCAATGCGGCAGGGCATTTCGGTATCGACCTTGCCTGTCAATTCCGCCAGTGAATTGCCGAACGCCGCGCTGGCGATGGCTAACCAGCCTATCGATGCCTGGGTGCAGACGCTGGATAACCAGATCGTGACGGGATTTACCGCAATTGCGCAAGCCGCGCTACGGGCAAAAAAACCGCTGTTCACGTTCACCGAATCCGGCGTCAGGCAAGGCGCCGCCGTTGCGTATACGATGGATTATTACCAGGCCGGTTTCGATGCCGCGCTGAAAGCAGCCGAGGTCATGCGCGGCAAGAAACCGGGCGATATTCCTTTTTCGAGGCCGACTAAAATCAGCCTGATCGTCAGCGAAGAACACGCGAAAGCATTGCAGTTGCCGCTGCCGCCGGAACTGGTGCGCAAAGCGGACAAACGCCTGACGGCTATTAAGTAATCGGTCAAAAGTCTTTTAACGCTTTTCACTCACCACGAAGTTAACTATTTTTCTTCGTGATCTTCGTGTGCTTCGTGGTAAATAAGAGAATAAATGGCTTTTAAATTGTGTTAAAAAACTTGTAACTACTCAGCCCGCTCCAGTTTGGGCAAAGGTGTCTATTGTAGGGCGTGCTGCGCGCGCCAACGGATTGGCAGGTTGCCCCAAGTATCGGAGAAGGCGCGCGCGGCGCGCCCTACACTGGTCAAAGAGCGAGTATAAATCAAGTAACTTGGCAAGGGGCTGAGTAGTTACAAAACCTTTTGATTACTTGCATAATTATTCGGGGAGAACGCGTATGGAAATAATTACCCAGCTTGACGGCGACGAAATGCGCATCGCGTTGCGCGGGCGGCTTGACGCCGCGTGGAGCAATTCGGTCAACAAATCGTTGCAAGATACCGTGCACAGCGGCTGCCATCGCATCGCGCTGGATTTGTCTGAAGTCGATTATCTCAGTTCCGCCGGCATACGCGTGCTGGTCGTGCTGGCTAAAAACCTGAACGGCATAGGCGGCACCTTGCGGCTTGTCGATCCTTCGTCTACCGTCAGCGAGGTCTTGAAACTGGTCGGTTTCCAGCAATTGCTCGATACCTTCAAGACACCGGTACCGGCGCAGCAGCAACCCAGCCCTGCCGTCAAGGCTGTGCCGGTTTCTAAAACCGTCAAACTGGCCGGCAGCGATTTTGATGTGTACACACTGGACGGCACGGCTGAGCAACAGGGTAAAGTTATCGACGAGGGCTTAAACAAGCCGGTTTCGATAGCGGTGCCCGAACACACCTGGGTGATAGGCCACGGCATGCTTGGCGAAAGCGGCAATAGCGAGCGGGCCGGTGAGCTGATGGCCGTGGACGGTCTCGCGATCAGCCTGCCCGGCGACGATCCCCAGCATCCCGACTGGTTGAAACAGGAAGGCGAACTGGTGCCCGAAGTCAGCCTGCTGCATGGGCTCAGTGTAACGGGACCGTTCCGCTATTTGCTGCGTTTCGGCGTTACGCCGGAAATGCCGCCGCTACGCCTCAGCGAATTGGCGCAAGCGGCGCTGGAAATCTGCGGCAGCGACACCGTCTCCTGGGTCATCGCAGCGGAAACCGCGCATCTTATCGGCGCGGCGCTGCAAGTATCGCCGGTGCCGTCGGGCGATGAATTGTTTGCGTTTCCGGCCGTTCGCGACCGCCTGCTGTTTACCGCGGAACCTGCCTATACCGAAGAAACCTGCCTCATCGTCGGCGTGATTGCACGCAATCCGTCGTTGCCGTTGGCGACGCAAGTGCGGCCTGTTGCGATGGGCAGTGTCGTGCAGATGCATGTGCACGCCTGCATCGTGCCGTTCAGCCCGGTGCGCAAAGGCTTTATCGAACTGCCGGAAAGCCTGGATCATTTGATGGACAATCAAATCGTGCGGGGCGTGCTGCATTTGCTGAACGATGACCGGGAAGGCGTCGGCGCGGGCGAAAGTTATTTACGGCGGGGCGCGTTATGGTGCGCTCCAGTCCATTTCAACGGCGAGGTTTCAGCATGACATTATTGATAGGTGCGTTAACGCTGGGCATCATCCTGGCCTTATTGGCGCTGGGGATCTACATTTCTTACCGGATATTCGACATTGCCGATATTACCGTCGACGGCTCGCTGACTTTCGGCGCGGCGGTCGCCGGCGTCCTGCTGGTCAGCTACGGCATCCATCCCTTATGGGCGACCGCCGCCGGCTTTATCGCCGGCATGCTGGCCGGTACGGTCAGCGGCGTATTGCAAACCCGCTTCGGCATCAACGCGTTGCTGTCGGGCATCCTGGTCATGACGGCGTTGTATTCCGTCAACCTGCACGTCATGGGGCGCAGCAACATCCCCTTTTTAGGCGTCGCGACTTTGTCCACGTATTGCGAGGATATGGCCGGCTCGCTATTCGGCGGGCCTGAAACCAATCTATGGGGCTGGACGGTGTCCAGCGCCGATTTGACGATGCTGCTATTGATGCTTGCGCTCGTCAGTACGATTGCGACCGGACTGTGGGCTTTTTTTCGCACGGATCTTGGCACCGCGATGCGCGCTTCCGGCGACAATCCGCAAATGGTCAAGGCGCTGGGCGGCAATGTCGAAAATTACCGCATTTTCGGCTTGGCCTTGTCGAATGGTTTGGTGGGTCTGGCCGGTGCGTTATGGGCGCAATACCAGAATTTCGCCGATGTGCAGATGGGCATCGGCATGGTGGTATGGGGTCTGGCCAGCGTCATCATCGGCGAAGCCTTGACCGGGGCGACCGGCGTCGGCATTGCGATAGCCGGCACGATTATCGGCTCCGTGCTGTTTCGGCAGCTTGTTGCGATCGCGTTGTCGTTCGGGCTTAATCCTAACGATCTCAAGCTGATCACTGCGGTGTTTGTCTTTGCCGCGCTGGTCCTGCCCGGCATGATGAGCAAGTTTTCGTTACGCAAAGCCCAGGGGACAGCATGAACACTCCCGTCCAAGAAAGTATCGTGCAGCAACGCCCGCTGGTGCGTTTGAGCCATGTCTATAAAACCTTTCATGCCGGGACGGTCAATGAAGTGCGTCCGATGCGCGGCATTAATCTTGAAATCGCCGAAGGCTCGTTTGTTATCGTGCTGGGCGGCAACGGTTCGGGTAAATCGACGTTGTTGAATGCCCTGGCCGGCAGTTTCCCTATCGATTCAGGTCGCATAGAACTGGATGGGCAGGATGTTAGCCAATGGCCCGAACACCGGCGCGCTTGCCTGATCGGCCGGGTATTCCAGAACCCCTTTTCCGGTACCGCGCCGACGATGTCGATACTGGATAATTTCTCGCTGGCAGCCAAACGCGGTAAATTCAGGGGACTGGCCTGGGCGCATTCGCGCCGCTTGCGGGACGAATTGCAGGGCCGCGTCCGCGAACTTAAAATGGGTCTGGAAGACCGCCTGGACAGCGCGATAGGCTCGTTGTCCGGCGGCCAGCGGCAGGCGCTGACCTTGCTGATGGCGACCTGGCTGAAGCCCAGGCTGCTGCTGCTCGACGAGCATACCGCCGCGCTCGACCCGAAAAGCGCCGACCAGGTCATTGCGTTGACCGATCGCATCATCGCCCGCGAAGGTTTGACGACGCTGATGGTGACGCATTCGATGCAGCAGGCCATCAACCTCGGCAACCGCATCGTCATGATGCATAGCGGCAATGTCCTGCACGACTTCGACAGCGCGCAAAAACAGCGCTTGCGCGTCGATGACCTGCTGTCCCGCTTCGAGAACGTAAGGCGGCGGGAATTGCTGGACGAAAGCGCCGCTGAAATGTTGAAATCGCGTTATATTTAAAGCAGTAGTCCACGAAAACCACGAATACCCTCTAGGGCACAAGAAGCACGAAAATATTTTAGGAGCCGTCCCGCTTGGGAAATATGTTGAGTTATTTCGTGTCTTTCGTGTTTTTCGTGGATAAATCGCATTTTTTAACGGCATTCAATCACTGTAAAACTTTTAGGCAGACACACTCATATGAGCAAAAAAATCCTGATTACCGACGATGAACCCCATATCCGGCTGCTGCTGGAGCAGACGCTGGAAGAGCTGGAAGATTATGATGTCGAGTTTTTTATGGCCGAAAACGGCGAAAAAGCGCTGGAAATTATCGAGGAAGAACGCCCGCAACTGGTGCTGCTCGATGTCATGATGCCAAAGATGAACGGCTTCGAGGTCTGCCGCACCGTCAAGCAGGACTGGGCGATGGACGATGTTTTCATCATCCTGCTGACCGCGAAAGGCCAGGAATACGACAAGGAAAAAGGCAAGGAAGTCGGGGCCGATTTGTACATCACGAAACCTTTCAATCCCGATGAAATCATGGCGCATGCCGTTAAGATTTTGGATATTGAACTGGATTGACAGCATTTGCGGGCAGCGCGCCTCGCCGGTAACGGCGAAATAACAAGCGCCGCTGGGTGATTCCGTAAAAGTTCTTGTTTGGTGCAGAAAATGTTGGTTGTCGCACATTATTGAGGCAGTCCGCACATTCAGGCTGTCATTGCCTAACCCGGCCATACCTGGCCTGAAGCTTATAAATCCCTATAACATGCTGTAATTATTTGCTTTTTAATGCCTGTTACTAGGCTGTATCCATAGTGGCACAAGTCCTGCTTAAAATAATTGCAAAGGCTCTAACGATGGAGCCGAGACTTTAGCTTACTGCTGAGAGTACCAGACAAAGGCGTCGATTAAATCACGTATCATTCATGATGCGTGATTTAAAGACGCCTTTTTTTTTGCCCGAATCTTATACAGGATAACGCCATCATGAAAAAAACCGGAATGACTCTAAAAAAACGGGTGGCAACGCTATCTGCCGTTGCTGCTGTTACGACATTAATGTTTGCATCCAGTGCGGGTGCGGTTGCCGATCTTGAGAAGGAAAACCTCAAATTCGGCTTTATCAAGCTGACCGACATGGCTCCGTTAGCTGTTGCTTTTGAAAAAGGCTTTTTCGAGGACGAAGGGCTTTATGTGCAACTGGAAGCGCAGGCCAACTGGAAAGTGGTGATGGACCGCGTCGTCAGCGGCGAGCTGGATGGTTCGCACATGCTGGCCCCGGCACCGTTGGGCGCAACCATAGGCTTCGGCACGCAAGCCGACATCGTGACGGCCTTCAGCATGGGCTTTAACGGCAGCGCGATTACCGTCTCGAATGAGGTCTGGAAATTGATGAAACCGAATGTGCCTATGGAAGGCGGCAAACCGGTGCACCCGATTAAAGCCGATGCGCTCAAACCCGTCGTCGAAAAATTCAAGAGCGAAGGCAAGCCTTTTAATATGGCGATGACATTTCCGGTCGGGACCCATAACCTGAAACTGCGTTACTGGCTGGCTGCCGGCGGCATCAAGCCCGGTTTTTATGCGCCGCCGCAAGACACTTCAGGGCAACTGGACGCCGATGCACTGCTGTCGGTCACGCCGCCGCCGCAAATGCCGGCGACGCTGGAATCTGGCACTATTCTGGGTTACTGCGTCGGCGAACCGTGGAATCAGCAAGCCGTGTTTAAAGGCATAGGCAATCCTGTCATCACCGATGACGAGCTTTGGAGAGACACGCCGGAAAAAGTGTTCGGCGTGACGAAAGCCTGGGCCGATAAATATCCGCACACGCATTTAGCGGTCATCAAGGCCCTGATCCGCGCGGCGATCTGGCTTGATGACGAAAACAACAAAAACCGCAAGGAAGCGATCGAAATGTTGTCGCAAAAACAATATGTCGGCGCCGATTACGATGTGCTGGCCAACAGCATGAATGGCACTTATGAATATGAAAAAGGCGATATACGGACGTTGCCGGACTTCAATACTTTTTTCCGTGACGGCGCCAGCTATCCGTCTTATGGCAGCGCGGTCTGGTATCTGACGCAACTGCGCCGCTGGGGCATGATCAGCGAATTCAAGCCGGACGCCTGGTATATGGAAACCGCTAAAAAAGTCTATCGTCCCGATATTTACCTGGCCGCCGCGAAAGAGCTGGTCGCCGAAGGCAAGGCCAAGGCCGCCGATTTCCCGGCCGATACCAGTATTAAACCATCGCAGAATTTCTTTATCGACAAGATTGCGTTTGATGCCAACAAGCCGAACGATTACCTGGATAAATTTCCTATCGGTTTGAAAGGCAAGCAAAAAGTAGTCGGCGGCAAGGTGGTTGATTGACTCCGTTATTTCGCTCGTTCCCAAGCTCCTGCTTGGGAATGTGGTTTACGAAGCTCCAGCTTCGTGTGACTGGAAGCAGGAGCTTCCAGAGCCGGATTCCCAAGCAGGAGCTTGGGAACCAGCACAACGCATAACTCGTAAGTGGGTGTTCCTGGTCAGACAGGCTGTCGATTTGGTGCAGGGACGCATCTTTTTTTAGAGATTAAGGTGTCATTATGGGCAATCAACTCATCAAATTTTTTAATATCACGGGGCTGACCTGGTTTGTCCCTTTTGTAAAACTGGCGGCGGGCGAAAACCCGACGCAACAAGCCCGCGATTTGTGGCTGATGATGGGCATACCCGTTATTGCGTTTATGCTGTTTTTGGGGCTTTGGAGCTTTTCGGCGTCCAAGGTTAATACCAGTCTCGGCGCTATCCCAGGTCCCGCGGCAGTCTGGCACGAGGCGGGCGGATTATTGGAGGCGCATTACGCCGAGCGGCAAAAAGAAGTCGAATTCTACCAGCGCCAGCACGCCCGCGATGAAAAAATGCTCGCGGAAAACCCTAATGCCGAAGTTAAAAAACGCCCCTATACCGGCAAGCCGACTTATCTCGACCAGATTTTCACCAGCCTGTATACGGTGTTTGCAGGTTTTGTCATCGCGACGCTGGTTGCCGTGCCGCTGGGCATACTGTGCGGCATGAGCACGACGATCAATACCGCGCTGAACCCGATGATCCAGATATTCAAGCCGGTATCGCCGCTGGCCTGGCTGCCGATTGTGACCTTGATCGTCAGCTCGATGTATGTGACGACGGACGACTCCTGGTTTGAAAAATCCTTCCTGACTTCGGCGATCACCGTCACGCTGTGCTCGTTATGGCCGACCTTGATCAATACCGCGGTGGGCGTCTCGTCTATCGACAAGGACCTGGTCAATGTCGGCAAAGTCCTGCGCCTTAACTGGGCGACGCAAATCAGGAAAATCATCCTGCCGTCGGCATTGCCGTATATTTTCACCGGCATGAGATTGTCCTTAGGCGTGGGCTGGATGGTGTTGATTGCCGCGGAAATGCTGGCGCAAAATCCGGGCCTCGGTAAATTCGTCTGGGATGAATTCCAGAACGGCAGTTCCAATTCCTTGGGCCGCATCATGGTTGCGGTGTTCACGATAGGCATCATCGGTTTCATCCTCGACCGCATCATGCAGTCATTGCAAAAAGTGTTCTCTTTCGGTAGAGCCTTGTAAGCCCGGAGTCCATCATGAGCGTAGCAAAATTACAACTCGTTGATATAAAGATGACTAAACAGCCACCTATCAAACCGTCGAATGACGCCTATTTGCCGTTAGTCGAGCTAAACAATGTCTGCAAATCCTATGGCGAAGGGAAAAACAAAGCCTCCATTTTAAAAAACATCAATCTGTCGATTAAAGAAGGCGAATTTATCGCCATCGTCGGCTTTTCCGGCAGCGGTAAAACCACGCTGATTTCAACGATAGCGGGATTGATCCAGGCCGACAGCGGCGATGTGTTAAAACAGGGCAAACCGATTACCGCGCCCGGGCCTGATCGCGGCGTCGTGTTCCAGAATTATTCATTGATGCCGTGGCTGACGGTCTATGAAAACGTCGCGTTGGCGGTTGACCAGATTTTCAAGGACTGGCCCGGCGATAAACGCAAGGCGCATACCGAAAAATACGTCAAGATGGTGAACCTGGGCGCGGCGATGGATAAAAAACCGGCCGAATTATCCGGCGGCATGCGCCAGCGCGTCAATGTCGCAAGGGCCTTGGCGGCCAATCCCGATATATTGCTGCTCGACGAACCGTTAAGCGCGCTTGATGCGTTGACGCGCGGCAATCTCCAGGATGAGATTCTGTCGATCTGGGAGCAGGAAAAGAAAACCGTCATCCTGATTACCAATGATGTCGATGAAGCCATCTATATGGCCGACCGCGTGATTCCGCTCAATCCCGGTCCCGATGCGACCTTTGGCCCTGATTTCCATGTCACCATCGCACGCCCGAGGGACCGGGCGGCATTAAACCATGATGCGGAATTCAAACGCTTGCGCGCCGAAATCACGAAGTATTTGATGGACATCGGCATGGCGAAAGCCCTGGATGTCAAGGCCGATAAAATCGTGCTGCCCAATGTCAGGCCGAATACCAGCACTGACTGGAAGCTCGATCATTCCGCATTAAAGCTGGAACAGGAGCATTTGGGCAGGCCGCGTTACCTGGAGTTCTCGAAAGTTTCAAAAAGTTATCCAAAGCCTAATGGCAACGGCAGCGTCAAGGTCGTCGACGGTTTCGACCTGAAAATGAAAAAAGGCGAGTTTGTTTCCGTCATCGGTCATTCCGGTTGCGGCAAGTCGACGGTGTTGTCGATGGCGGCGGGTTTAAGCACTATCTCCGAAGGCGGCATTATTCTCGATAACCGCGAAGTCGACAGCGCCGGTCCCGATAAAGGCGTGGTCTTCCAGGCGCCCAGCCTGTTTCCGTGGCTGACCGCGTTTGAAAACGTCATGCTCGGCGTCGAAAAAGTTTATCCGCATGCGCGCAAATCCGAACGCGAAGACATCGTTGAATACTATTTGGCCCGCGTCGGCCTGGGCGATTCGTTACGCAAAAAAGCCGGCGACCTGTCCAACGGCATGCGCCAGCGCGTCGGCATAGCCCGCGCGTTTGCGTTGTCGCCGAAATTGCTGTTGCTGGATGAGCCCTTCGGCATGCTCGATTCATTGACACGCTGGGAATTGCAGGAAGTGCTGATGGAGGTTTGGGAACGCACGCATGTGACGGCGATCATCGTCACGCACGATGTCGATGAAGCCATCTTGCTGGCCGACCGCGTGGTCATGATGACCAATGGCCCGCACGCCAAAATCGGCAAAATCCAGGAGATTGACCTGCCTAGGCCGCGCACGCGCAAGGCCTTGCTGGAGCATGACGATTACTACGCCTACCGCGAAAGTATCCTGACTTTTTTAAGCGAATGTGACCATACGCATTAACCTGAAAGATGTGTGTCCACGAAAAAACACGAAAAACACGAAAATACTCAGGGGGGGGCGCTGCGCCAACTTACTGATTTATTTCGTGTATTTCGTGGACAAAACGCCGTTTTTAAAATTAACTATCTATTTCATTAAACAAAGGGGGCTTTATGCCTAAGCAACAACGAAGCTATCTGTCGGCGCCATTATCAGCCGCCGCGTTATTATCGATGACGGTTGTGAGCGCTCCGGCATTGGCCGGACTGACGCAGGAGATTGAAGACGCGCTTAATTTTTACCATTACGGACATAACGGCGCGATCAAATTCGACCTGAATTACCGTTATGAAAATGTCAACCAGGATGCAGGACTTGCCGAAACCGCCAACGCCAACACGGCGCGCTTGCGCTTGGGTTTCCTGACGCCGGAATTCCATGATTTCCAGGCTTATGCCGAATATGAAGGCAATCTGGCGATGCAGGATGATTACAACAGCACCCGTAATTTCAATACGGCGTTTTCAACTGTCGCCGATCCCGACCTGAGCGAACTCAACCAGTTTTGGGTGGCTTATACCGGCATTGCCGATAATGTCATCAAAGTCGGCAGGCAGCGCATCAAGCTCGATGATGACCGTTTTATCGGCAACGTCGGTTGGCGGCAAATGGAAACGACATACGATGCAGTGCTGCTGACGCATGCAAACCAGACGCTGTTCGGCCTGGTAGCCAATGCGGGTTATATCGGTACGGTGCAAACCTTTACCGGCTTAACCGAGCATATCGAAGCGCCGATACTGAATGTCAATTATAAAATGGGTGATTACGGCAACCTGGTCGGTTACGGCTACTGGCTGGATTACACCGATATTAACGAACCGATCACGATGGAAAAATCCAGCCAGACTTACGGCTTGCGCGCCACTTGTTGCGCAAAGCCGCTCGAATCGTTCAAGCTCAGTGACAAGTTTGGCGTAGTTTATACGGCGGAATGGAGCCATCAAAGCGATTACGGGCATGGTGCGACACCTTATGATGCCGACCGCATCAACCTGATGGGCGGCTTTAGCGCGTACAACATCATGTTCCAGGGTGCAATGGAACAGTTGGACGGTTCCGGCCTGAATAAAACCTTTGATACGCCGCTAGGCACTAACCATGCGTTCCAGGGCTGGGCGGATTTGTTCCTGCAAACGCCTGCGAACGGCATCCGCGATGTCTTCGGCACGGTGATGGTGCCTTTCCAGCGCGGAGACCTGGTTTTTACCGGCGTTTATCATGATTCTTCCGACGATACCGGGCGTTTTGATTACGGTGACGAATGGGATTTTCAGGTTGTTAAAAAATTCGGCAAGCACTATGCGTTGCTCGCGAAATATGCGTTTTACAACGCCGGCGATACGGCGGCCTTCGCGGCGCCCAGCACCGATACGCAAAAACTTTGGGTACAGGGCAATATCAATTTCTAGGCATCGGCAAGGGCCGGCGTGAAGACGGCCGGTCTTGGCGGCCTGGCGGATAATGCGAAGGTATGCGCCGGGCGCTCGTTGACTTTAAAATGCGCTACCGTAACCGACAGGTTTTGCGTTTGCTCTTCCAGCGATTCCGCAGCCGCCGCTGCCTGCTCGACCAGCGCGGCGTTTTGCTGGGTGACATCATCCATTTGCGCGACGGCTTGATTCACTTGCGCTATACCTGCATTTTGTTCAATAGACGCCGCGCTGATTTCCGACATGATGGTGGTAACGCCGCCGATGGCGCTGACGATTTCCTGCATCGTCCGGCCGGCTTCGGTGACCAGTGAACTGCCGTCGGAGACTTTTTTAACCGAATCGCCGATCAGGTTTTTAATTTCTCCGGCAGCCTCGGCCGAGCGTTGCGCGAGATTGCGCACCTCGATGGCGACCACGGCGAAGCCTTTGCCTTGTTCGCCGGCGCGGGCGGCTTCCACGGCGGCGTTAAGGGCGAGGATATTGGTCTGGAACGCAATGTCATCGATGACGCCGATAATGTCCTCGATTTTGCGTGATGACGCATTAATATTCGCCATCGTCGTAACGACCTGGCCGACTACGGCAACGCCTTGGCCAGCGATGTCGGCCGCTTCGGCGGCCAGCCGGTTGGCTTGCCGGGCATTGGCGGTATTGGCCTCAACGGTTGAGGTCAGTTCCTGCAGGCTGGCGACGGTTTGTTGCAAGCTGGCGGCCTGCTTTTCGGTGCGCTGCGACAAGTCATTGTTGCCGGAAGCAATTTCCTGGGCCGCGGTGCTGATGGTATCGGAGGCGGACTTGATTTGCTTGATGATAAGCGTGAGTTGCTGCACGGTGGTATTGGCGTCTTCTTTAAGTTGCCTGAAAGTTCCCTCGTAATCACGGCTGATTTGTTCGCGCAAGTCGCCGTTGGCTATGGCGCCGAATACGCGCACCACATCATTGACGGTAGCCTCGGTGTTTTGCAGCAGCCGGTTGATGCCGATGCTGAGTTCCCTGAAGAAGCCCTCTTTGCCGCCAATTTCGATGCGTTTGGTAAAATCGCCTTTGACTGCGGCATCGACGATGGCGGCGACCTCTTTCTCTACCGCAACTTCAATGGTGCGGTCATGCCATTCGGCGACCAGGCCCAGGCGTTCGCCCTGTCCGTTGACGACCGGATTGGCCGTCAACGCGATAGAGCGGTCGCCAACCTGTATAGCGGTTTTATGGGTATCGCTTAGCGCGTCCAGCATCCCGGCCTGGCGTGCGGCGTTGGCGTGGAATGCGTCGATGCGCGTGCCGAGCAGCTTAGTCATCGTGAAAGCGCCATGGCCGGGATAAGTGATTGCGGACTTGTTGAGCAGTTTCACGACTTCCGGGTTGGCGTAGACGATAGTGCGCTCGTTGTCAGTAATCATGACACCGGTGCTGACGTTATCCAGCGCAATCTTGACGCGCAATGCTTCATCCGCTACCTGGCGGTCGGCGGTGATGCGCGAGAGTAATTGCTGCTGCATCGCCTGCATTGAGCGCAATAATTTGCCGGTTTCGTCATCGTTGGTGATGCTGATCCGGTTGTCCAGGTCGCCTGCGGCAATGCGGTCTGCGACATCGACGCTGTGCGCGAGCGGGCGGGTGATTGAGCGAATAATAAAAATACCCAGCACTATAGCGACCAGCACGGCGACCAGGCCGCCGGCCAGCATCAAGATTTGCGCGGTCTTGACGGTTTGCGCCGCATGCCGTGCGGATGTTTCGGCAAACTGCGCATTCAGCGCCACCAGTTTACCCAGCGCGGCTTCGGTATCGGCAAACGGTTGCTGTTGCGATTCGAATTGCCGTTGCAGCGTTGCAAACAGCCGTTTATGGGTTTCTTCGTTATGATATTGACCCAGCTCATCCAGCGTAGCGGCAATATCCACTTCGCCTTGCGCCCATTTATTCCATTTTTTGACAAACACTTTCCAGGCGTCCGCTTCCTCGCCGTTATGCGCTAAAGGCTCGTAAAGTTTCCAGCTTTTGTTGATACGCGCCCAGTTATCATTATTCTTGCCGATAAGGCCTGTAAATTGGCCTTGCGCGCTATAGTCGTCCTTATATTGCAATGCGCTGAGGTTATTGACCCGGATGGCGGTTTTGCCTTCATTGATGACACCCAAGGCGACAATGGACGGCAGGCGGACCTGGCCGATTTCATCGACGACCTGCGAGGTATTACGGATGCCGCTATTGCCGATGATGCCGACGCCGGCCAAGGCAATGACGGAAAACAGCACCAGCAGGATCAGTTTGGTTTTGATGCTCAGCCTGTTCATGGATGTCTCCTGGGTAGACGAGATAACTATTCAGCCCCTTGCTGTAGGGCGTGCTGCGCGCGCCCTACGCTTCAGGCCGGAATAATCCTGTTGAAAACAGCTTAAGGGAGTCATTATGTTTAATAAAACGACATTATTAGATTGTTTTATCCAATAATTAGATAATATAGTCGATAATTTTTTACAATCTAAGTTCTGCCGAGCTATGGGGTAATCGCTACAGCTGAATCTGAAGGTAAGTGCATGCGTAACTGTTTAGCCCCTTGCTATAGCGCGCCATCAACGGGCAGGCACGTTATCCACGAGCCGGAGAAGGCGCGCGCGGCACGCCCTACAGCAAGGGCTGAATAGGTACCCCTTGCCGAACTTGTTTCATGCTTATTCCTAAGGTTGTTTTTAGATGATAAATGTACTTTTGACTTCAACGGCTTGTTACAAAGAAATTAAATCCAGCAATACGCCGGTAATTTAATTGGTTACAATAACGTTATTTATTTTTTGAAGGGAAGGTTTGCTTTTGGCTAAAAAAATTATCCGTATCGCAACGCGGCAAAGTCCATTGGCCCTGTGGCAGGCGGAACATGTCGCGGAGCGTTTGGAATCGGCATTCCCCGAGATAAAAACCGAGCTGGTTAAAATGGTGACGCGGGGCGATAAAATCCTCGATGCGCCTTTGGCGAAAGTGGGCGGCAAGGGCTTGTTTGTTAAAGAGCTGGAACAGGGTATGCTGGAAGGCGTCGCTGATATTGCCGTGCATTCGATGAAAGATGTGCCGGTAGATTTCCCTGACGGCCTGCACTTGGCCGCTATCTTGCCCCGCGAAGACCCTAGCGATGCTTTCGTCTCCAATACCTACGCGTCCATTAATGATTTGCCTGCTACCGCCAGAATTGGTACCTCCAGTTTGCGCAGGCAATGCCAGATCAAGGCACGGTTTCCCGATGCCGAAATCCTGTCGCTACGCGGCAATGTCAATACCCGCTTGGCCAAGCTCGACGCCGGGGATTATGACGCGATTATCCTGGCTTCGGCGGGGTTAAAACGCTTGGGTATGGCTGCGCGGATTACGCAATGCCTGGAGGTAACGGTTAGCCTCCCGGCTATCGGGCAGGGGGCGATAGGCATAGAGTGCCGCAGTGACGATGCGGAAATCAATGCGCTGTTGGCGGTGTTGCATGACAGCGAGACCGGCTTGTGCGTCGCTGCCGAACGGGCGATGAATGCGCGTTTAAATGGCGGTTGCCAGGTGCCCATCGCCGGTTATGCCGTAAGGACGGGCGGGCAATTGTATATGCGCGGCCTGGTCGGCAATCCCGACGGCAGTGTTTTGTATCGTAGCGAAGGTATGGGTGATCCCGGCCAAGCGGAAGTTATCGGCCGTTT
>SCST01000239.1 GCA_004299465.1 Methylovulum sp.
AATACCGCCAGGATCCCGGACTATGACACCTGAAATAGCAGGCTGGCTGCAAAACCACTCGTTTTCCGTCAGCGACCCCGTTAAAACCAATCATGCCGGCATTGAGCCGCTAATCCTGGCCTGCCAGCAGGCGCGTCGCGATATTGTCGATTTTTTTATCGACCAAAATGCAAGCCTTGACGTACTCGACGCATACGGCAATAACGCCTTATGGGCGGCCTGCTACAGCGAAAGCGGCGAATGTATCGCCGCGCTGCTTAAAGCCGGTATCGACATCAATTACCAGAATCCCGCTTCCGGTGCCACAGCCTTGGTATTTGCCGCCTCCAGCGGCAGGGAACAGGCCGTCAGGCAACTGCTGGACGCAGGCGCCGATACCCGGCTTAAAACCCACGACGACTTCAGCGCGCTGGATCTGGCCTCCACCAGAAATACTCTTAACTTATTAAAATCAAAATCTTGAGGACATACCATGGAAACTTTACCTCGTGAACTGGCTTTGCGTATCGCCCTGGCATCGCGCGTCCTGCCCGGCATCGACATACCGAGCTTGCTCGGCATACTGCATGAGCGCGTAGGTTCGCCGCTGGATGATGAAAAACTGAAATCCGTTACGGTGACCAACCTTAAAACCGGGATAGGCAGTTTGGACGGCGAAGAAGACGGCGAAGACATAGGCATCGGTCTCGCCAATATCAAACTCGCAGTCCGGTATTTATGGGGTGATGAAGCCGAAGATGAAGACCTGCCGGAAATACAGCCTTATAGAGAAGGCGACCTGCCCGAATCCATCCGCGTCGCCATCGGCTCGAACAGCGGCGCGCTCGTTAATGGACACTTCGGCTCGTGCATTCGCTTCCTGGTCTACCAATTATCCCGTAACGATTGCCGCCTGGTCGATATACGTTCAACCCTTGAAGCGGATAGCGCCGATGATAAAAACCTGTTCCGCGCCAACCTGATTAAAGACTGCCATGTCATGTTCGTACAGTCGATCGGCGGGCCGGCGGCGGCCAAAGTGATACGCAACGATATTTATCCCATCAAGGTACCGGATGTCATCGAAGCGCTTGAACAATTAACCGAGTTTCAAAAAGTATTCGATGCGCCACCGCCCTGGTTTGCGAAAGTCTTGGGAAAATCTGCAGAAGAGCGGGTCAGGTTCAGCCATGATGAGTAAATAAAACTTCGGCATTCAGCTACCCCTCAATAAACTTCGGGCATATAGACTTCATGCAGTCATATTTACGGCTTTTACAACCATACGCAAACCGAAAACTTGGCTATCCAGAGTCTATATTCAACGTTTTATTGACTTGAACAATGATAGGATAGGCATTAAAAGCCCTATCGATGCGTTTCAGCCTGGTCGCGCCCTGCGCCGGGGATGAATTGTTCAATAAATTCTCATTCCTAGAGAAATAGCTCATGAAAAGCAATATACCGGTAACCGACGTCGAATATATCCTGGCGGACAACGATTCCATCGTCTCCAAGACCGACTTGCGCGGGACAATTACCTATATTAACGATGACTTTGTCCGAATCAGCGGCTTTACCCAGCAAGAATTAATCAATACGCCGCACAGCATCGTGCGTCATCCCGACATGCCGCCCGAAGCCTTTGCGGATCTGTGGAAATCGCTGAAAGCGGGCCGTCCGTGGACGGGCATGGTCAAGAACCGCTGCAAAAACGGCGACTATTACTGGGTGATGGCCAACGTCACGCCTATCCATGAGAATAACCAACTGGTTGGTTATATGTCTGTACGCAGCAAGCCCGACTATGCGCAAATTAAAGCCGCTGATGACGCCTATCGGCTGTTCCGCGCCGGCAAGGCCGGCCGCCTGAAAATACAGGATGGCAAAATCGTTCGCTCATCATTATTGGAATCATTGAAGCTCTTCAAGAACATCACGATCAAAACCCGCCTGGTTTGCATCATCAGCCTCCTGTCCCTGCTGCTGTTCACCATCGGCGGCATGGGCTTGCTGGGCATGGACAGGGCCAAGGAAAGCCTGCAAACCGTCTATGAAGACCGCACGATACCGATGAACCAGATATCTTCGATCCTGAGGCTGCAAATGAGCAACTGGCAGCGGCTCACGCTGATCCTGGTCGATCCAACACCCGTCACCACAGCGCGAAATATTGCCGAAGTACAGCAAAACACCGATGAAATCAGCAGGCTATGGACTGCCTATATGGGCACTTACCTGACAGCTGACGAAAAAAAATTGGCGGATCAATTTGCCGAGCAAAGAAAATATTTCCTGACCGAAGGCCTGCAACCGGCTATCGCGGCCTTGCGCAATAACGACATCACCCTGGCCAAAACGCTCGTCATAGACAAAATCGGACAGCTCTACGAGCCGGTGCGCAAGATTGCGAACACCTTGATGCAATTACAGATCGATGTTGCCAAACAGGAATACCAGGCCGCACAAACACGCTACGAAAATACCCGCAACATCGCCATCGGCCTGGTTGCCAGCGGCGTTACGCTGGTTTTGTGGCTGGGCGTTGCGCTGATTCGCGCGGTTGTGCGTCCGCTTAATTCGGCCGTCAGTGACTTTAGCCAAATCGCCCAAGGCAATTATTACCAAGCGATTGAGATTGAACGCCAGGATGAAATCGGCAAAGTTATGGCCGCGCTTAAATCCATGCAGATCAAACTCGGTTTCGATGTCGCCGAAACCAGGCGCATCTCCGATGAGAATTTGCGCGTCAAGATTGCGCTGGATAATGTCAGTACCGGCGTCATGATTGCAGATAATCGTAATAACATCATTTATACCAACAAATCCGTAGTCGACATGCTCGGCAAAGCCGAAGCGGATATCCGCAAACAATTACCGCATTTCTCGGCAAACCGCCTGATAGGCACCAGCATCGATAATTTTCACAAAAAACCCTCACACCAGGCGCAATTACTCACCTCGTTAACCGGCACCTACAGCGCCAGCATGGAAGTGGGCGGACGAACGATGCTGGTAACGGCCAGCCCGGTAATCAACGAGCAGGGCCAACGCCTGGGTACGGTGGCCGAATGGCAGGACCGCACCAACGAAACGGCGACGGAAAAAGAACTGGCCGATATGGTCGACGCCGCCGCCCAAGGCGACTTCACAAAACGCATCGACACGCAGGACAAGGAAGGTTTCTTTAAACAACTCGGAGAAAGCTTTAACCAACTGATGCAAACCAGCGAAACCGGACTCAGCGAAGTCGTGCGCGTACTCGATGCGCTATCCCGCGGCGATCTCACCGAAAACATCACTAACGAATACTCCGGCACTTTCGGCCAGCTCAAGGATGATGCCAACAGCACCGTCGACAAACTTAAAGACATCATCCAGCAGATCAAGGAGGCCGCCGACAGCATTAATACCGGCGCCAGGGAAATTGCGATGGGCAACAACGACCTGTCGTACCGCACCGAAGAACAGGCCGCGAGCCTCGAACAAACCGCCGCCAGCATGGAAGAATTGACTTCGGCCGTGCAACATAACGCCGCCAATGCCGAAAAAGCCAATCAACTGGCTATTAACGCGGCCGAAGTGGCGGGCAAAGGCGGCGTGGCGGTCGGCCAGGTGGTCACGACGATGGAAGACATTAACGCATCGTCGCGCAAAATTGTCGATATTATCTCGGTGATCGACAGCATTGCGTTCCAGACCAATATCCTCGCGCTTAACGCCGCGGTGGAAGCCGCCCGCGCAGGCGATCAGGGTAAAGGTTTCGCCGTCGTCGCGGTAGAAGTGCGCAATCTTGCGCAACGTGCGGCGGAAGCGGCCGGAGAAATCAAATCGCTGATCGGCGATTCGGTGGACAAGGTTGAAGAAGGCAGCAAACTGGTTAGCCAGGCAGGAAAAACCATGCAGGAAATCGTCACATCCATCCACGGCGTTACCGTTATCATGTCCGAGATTACCGCCGCGTCGGCCGAACAAAGCGCCGGTATCAAGCAAGTCAACCAGGCCATCAGCCAAATGGATGACGTGACCCAGCAAAACGCCGCATTGGTGGAACAAGCCGCCGCGGCCGCGGAGTCCCTGGAACAGCAGGCGCAAAGCCTGACCGTTACGGTGGGAAGCTTTAAATTAAATACGCACGCGCGCCATTTGGCAGGCCTTAAGCCGTATTGAGGATGCCAGACGGGATATGTTACCCCGTCCGCAGGGTTCAAAAATAACGGCGCTATCAAAACGGTTGGGACGGGATTGCAAACCCTGTCCCGCGTGATTCAAGCAAGGAAACACCGGAAACCGCGAAAAAGGTATGCGATGCATACCCTACCTAAAGGGTGACACAGACTGTAGGGCGCGCCGCGCGCGCCATCAAGGAACCAACACATTACCAACCGGAAAAGGCGCGCCCAGCGCGCCCTATAGGCACCCGCGCCTGCCAGCATTTAACCCTGCAAGGCCTTCAGCACAGCCTGCATCGTGACATTCGCATCGCCGAACAACATGCGGGTGTTTTCCAGTACAAACAGTGGATTACCTACGCCGGCATAGCCTGACGCCATACTCCGCTTCAACACGATAGTTGTTTCACCTTTCCAGCATTCGAGCACCGGCATGCCGGCAATCGGGCTGTTCGGGTCGTCCAGCGCGGACGGGTTGACAATATCGTTGGCGCCTATGACTATCGAGACATCAACATTGGGAAAGTCATCGTTGATTTCATCCATTTCAAACACGATGTCGTAAGGCACTTTGGCTTCCGCCAACAGCACGTTCATGT
>SCST01000240.1 GCA_004299465.1 Methylovulum sp.
GCTCTTCCGATCTCCCGCAGTCTGCACGGTGGCCATGCTGGGCGTGCTATTACCCCCCATGAACAGTGAAATACCGAGTACGCCCTCATTGCCCACGCCGGCGATTTCTGCCGATGCGCCATTCTCCATAAGATAGTGCAGGGACACGATGGCGGTCGTCGGGAAATAAACATGCTGCAATTGGCCGCCGGATTCGTAGAGGACTTCACCTAACGACATTGAGATCAGTTCCAGATCGGTAGCGATACGCCCGAATACTTCCACTGGCAGGGTGGCGAGAAGATGGTTTTGGTTGGGAGCTGACATCATAGCGGCTATTTTCTTGTCTCTGGAGCGTGCAAGCGATAGAGGAAAATCAAAAAAGTAGCGATACAACGAAGGTCGAGCCGGTAACGCTAACGATGTACGTTTATTTATAGCACAATTTGCCAAGGCGAGTGTATAAAGGATAACGATGGCAGCGATGATGGTTCTGTTGCGTCAGTATGACAAGCCCTTACTTAAGAAACTGTGAAGGTATTCATATAAAACCAATAACCATGAAAGACACGAATACGCGGGAAACCCAGATATAGTTGAAGCGAATTTTCGCTTCGGCTCCGAGCAGAAAACCAAGATGCAAACATCCCTGTCAGCTGCGGATTCTTTCTTTGCAGATAGCTAGTTTAAAACAACCGGCGTTGAGAACTATCAGGGCTTATTAGATGCTTTTCTCAAAAATTTTACTGTACGCTAACGTACACTGATGCTGAACAAGAAGAATTTAATGGCTCTCAAGTTTTGCAGATACGGCTTCACTCATGCGACAAGATGCGGAAAACCAACAAATGCAGATAATGTTCGCCAGCGCACCGACAACGGCAAGGCTTTCACCCTAAACTCGACATATCGGCGCCAAAAGGGACGCGTATTTAAGCAAAGCCCTGTTTTGGCAAGTGCTAACCCTTTGCCGTTTCGGCTGCGCCATGTTGTTCATCAGCCATCCCAACTTGAATAACACTGACTTACTGTTTGCTAGCATCAAGAATTCCGGCGATGGACACGAACTCGCCAGTCTGGGTATTCAGGAAGCCATCACAAAAAGCAGGTCCGAGTCGCTTTAATCGTTGCACCGGGTGCAATAAGCGCTAGCTGTTTCATTTAGTCCTTTGCGCCGCATCCTGAATCAACATAAATGACATAACCGCCATTAAGTAGACGTAGGCCATGCCCCGTGGGATGCCGGCCAACACCCCATCATTGCCAATAATGTCGCGGGCACGGCTGACCCGCTCCTACATGATCATTCTCTTAACTTAACAACCCTTATCTCTCCTTCAAACCGAGAGTCCTTTAGGAAAAAACATGCCCGCATCCAAAAAAACTCCTTTTTCTATTGTCCCGTTTGTTATTTTCGGCATTATTTTAATCACCGCATTGTTCTTAAAATATTTCCAGCCCATGCTGCCGGAGGTGCTGCGAAATTGGGCAGAGCACATTTCAATTGCACTGATTGTCGCCGTGGTCATCGGTTTAACTTATGAATATACTTCGCATTTATTTCGTGAAGAGATCCTGAAAAATCTTTTGCATGAAAGCCAAGAGCAAGTTTACCAAGCCTTGAAAGCCTATAACGTGCTCACGCCTGTTGAAGTTTTTCGTTTGTTAAAAGAAATAGCCAGCCAGATCAACCAGACACCTACACTGTTATATCCTGCACGGCCCAATAGCGGGGAATGTACTTTTACCGAAAGCGTGGATTTTTTCGACACGCTAGTCAAAATGCAGCCTAAAGAAATTATTAAGATACTCAGCACGTGGATAGAACCCAAAAGCCATAAGAATCTAAAATACCTTGCCAGCGATTTTATCGGCAAATACCAGCTCACTGAATTATCGGATGAACTCCGCCGCCAAGCAGAACCGGTTCTACACTTGGGCGGACTGACAGAAGACGATAGAGATTGGGTGTTAAATTATATTTGGGCTTATTCCCGTTGCGAGAAACCCATGTACAAAATTCTTGGTGATGTCATGCGCACCACTTCAGATCATGAAATCGAAAAGTGGCTGCTGTTTCTCCCTGTGCAAATGCCTTCAATCGAACTTGGCAATATGGTTAATGACTACCTGGAACGGGATGCGGCTATTGCTGATGATAATTTATTGCTGGTCATTCAGGCGGTTGCTTCATTGCATCGCGCGCAAGCGATCGATGGTGTAGCCTTGCTGAAGAAATTTCCAAACCGCTTTGGACTTCATCACCAGGAAGATGTAGAGCGTATTTGGAGAAATTACGCGCTGGTGCCTGAAGAGTTGAAAGGCATTTTTTTGCATGAGTCAGTTTAATGCCTGCTAAAAACCCATCGCCAAAGCGATGGGGTATATACTAAGATTTACCGTAACTATTCAGCCACTTGCTGTAGGGCGTGCTGCGCACGCCATCAACGAACTGGCAGGTTTTATCCACGCGCCGGAGAAGGCGCGAGCGGCACGCCCTACGCTTCATGCAAGGCTCTGAATAGTTACGATTTATCTATTGGAGCCTGATTATTTTACAATCTTTTAGAAGGCGTACACGTCAAACCTGCGGTGCTAATGGACAAAGCCTCTGCAAAAAAAACCCATCGAAAATG
>SCST01000241.1 GCA_004299465.1 Methylovulum sp.
CCGTGATAATCGCCGGCAATAAGGCATGGCTTTCGAAAGTCCAGCCGGTATGCATGGGCTTGGGAAGGTAAAACAGCGGCGCGTCATGAAAAAGCTGCCAATCGGCCGCCGGAATGGCATCTATAAGACAACTGCCGGCAAACCCGAGCATAAGCCCCAGGAACGCCGAAAATAAACGCAGGTAGCCGGACGACCAGACATTGAAAAGTATCATCGTGCCCAGCGTCAATCCGCATAACAACGCTTGCTGTTCCCAGGGCATGGCCTCGGACTTCGCTTCCAGCACCAGCTTGATGCCGTAGGAACCCAAACCGAGGCCTATCAGCAATACGGCAAGTCCTGCAACCTGCACGGTAAATACGCTTCTTAAACGCTGGAAAAGAAAGGCAAAGCCTATCTGCGCAAGGCCCACGACGCCGACCATGCCAAACACTGCACCCAGGCCGCCGTGGGCTTTCGCGAGCATCAAGCCGGCAAACGTCGACGAGGTTGCCTGCAAGGGGCAGAAATAGCCTGAGCCGATACCGTATTTCCTGAGTGTTTGCAGCACGACGCCGAAACCTGAAGCCAGCAAGGTCGCCGAGATCAATTGCAGGGATTGCTCTTGATCCAAGCCCAGGTGGCGGGCGAATAACGGCGATATGACCAGGTAAACGCCTAGAAATGACATTTGCTGCAACGCAAGAATCAGCAAAATCTGTAACGGCGGCCTGTCTTCTGTCCCGTAAAGAATATTTTCCGGTTTGCGCATGGCGGACAAAAATCAGCGCGTTATTCAATCACCGGCAGGAAAGCCGTGTTATTTTCATCCGTAGCCCATAAATCGCCTGTTTCCAGGTCGAACCACCAACCGTGTAAGCTGAGTGTACCGGCATCCAGGCGCTCCCTGATCCACGGATAACTGCGAAGATTATCGAGCGAACCCCGTATCGCCGCACGTTCAACCAGGTATTGGTGATTCAGCAGGTTTTCGACATCCACTTCACGCACTAATCCGCCATTATCGGTCTGCGTGCCGCCCAATTGATCGACGACATAGCGGTAACAGCCATCCATCGCTATTGAAACCCAGTCAGCGATAAAGTCACGCTGGCTTTTTTGGCCGGACAGCGTATTTAACAGCGCATGGATGCCGCCGCAATGGGCATGCCCCAAAATGACGATATGCTCAACCGCCAAATCGCGAACGGCATATTCAATAGCCGAGCGCGCGCTGTCGTATTTGCCTTCCATGCGATAAGGTGGCACCAGGTTGGCGACATTACGCAACACAAACAAATCGCCGGGTTCGGCATCCGTCAACAAAGCAGGGTCCACGCGGGAATCGCTGCAGGCAATCAACAACACTTTCGGGCGCTGCCCATGTTCGACCAGATGCTTCATAATATCGGGGTTCAACGCATAACAGCGGTGTTGAAAACCTTTAATGCCATCGAAAAGCTTGCTTAGGGTCGGGTGAATGAATGCTTCCATGAAGTAGGGTTGTTACCTTGGCGTTACTGGTGAGTGGTCGTGAATAATAACTATTCCCAGCGAAAACGCAAGCCGAAAGGCTTGAGGCGATCTGTCCAGTGCAGAGCCGGCACTAGCCGGATGTGGATGACGCTAGCCCCGCACCTAGCGGCTTCTGGCCAGCCTGCCCAAACCGTCCATCAACGGCGCTTCAGCCGGAGATTCACACTGACCAGCCGGTTAAATTCTTGCGGCGCTCCGGGATGTTGTCCCTGGCACAGTTCCTCCATGATCGTCAATGCTCCCGGATAGACAAAGACCAAAACACCCTGCTGAATTAACAGCACCGTGATGGCCATTTCTTCGAGCAGGTAGTTGCACGACAAACGCCGGCAATAATCGAGACGCTCAGGGTTCTGTTGAAAACGGTTGCCGACAAAACCCTGTGCAAATAACCTTACCGACGCGTTAAATTTTTCATTCTCGTCGAATAATCGGCATAACCATTGATGATAAAAATGATAGCGCTCCGTCTTTTGCAGTTCCGCAGTGCTGATGACATGGAACTGGCATTCGCCCTGATGCCGGTTAAAAATACCGGCATCGCCGTCAATAATCTCCCGCCCCATTCTCAAGGCCCGGTTTGCCGCATATTGGACCGGCGTACCGTTAATTTCCAGGGTAAGCCTGTGTATGCCGTCGCCGATCAACACACTGCATTCAGAAAAATGCCGGCTGATCCATTCCGCCATACCTGCCAGCTTGATCGGCGTGAAACTCGGGTTCTGGAGACTAAAACCCAGCATGCAGTGTCCTGATTGCTGCAAAGCGCCAAGCTTGTCCGGAGGAAATACCTGGGTGACTTGAATCTTGTATTTGGCAATCGTCGCAACCTCTATGCAGGCCATCGGTTCTGCAACGGCAATAAAATCATTAAGCGGCATTTTGATGCGGTTGGCCTGGTTCTGGATGCAGAAATTAATGTCCTGGAACGACAAGATTTCGTGCGAATAAAACACACGCATATCGGGATGAAAGTGCTGGAAAGGAAGCAAGGTATCCATTTCCCCCTCTGGAAACCATTGCTGCGCCTGTTGCTTGCCGACAAATTCGATACGGCTTGTACCCCATATTTTTTTCAGCGAATCCAGGTCAATTCTGCGCGTTGCTGGAACAATAATCATCGCGACTTCGGTATGGTCATCATGGACGATATTGACCAGCACCGATTCAATCAGTGTTCTTTCCAGTGCGTATTCGCAGCCTTGTATCTTTTCAGAACAATAAGCATTGGAATAAGCCAGGTAAATGTAATGGGCCTGTTTGCTGTCCAGAAATTCCCTGACCTGCTGTACTTGTGTGCAATTCATAATAACCTGATGCTGCTAAAGATAGGGGCGATGTCCCGCCGCGCGTGTTAATTCAAGGCACGCGAAAACCGGAAGGGTATTCATATAGAGACGGATATGGGGGGATTAATGCTTGACTGGCTGGTACTGTGCGCAATTAAGCGATCAAGCCAAGCCCGCAGGCAACACTTGAGCTCCGTGATATTAAATAAGTTATGTGTGTTTCATAAGTGCTTGCCGAACTCATTTAACGAAGACTGACCATTTCTAGTGCAAGCACTTATGAAACAATTAATATTGTCCTTGTACGGCATTTTTCTTAACTGTGATACTGGGGGATTAACGGGTTTATTCTCTCATCACTTGGAGAATCATGCCAGCGCGATAATATTCCGGGCGGGGCCTGCAGATTTTTCTTGCCGATACTTCAAAATACGCCGCATGCTAAAATATGCCGGAAGCAAGTCCCCCATCGCCATAATCATTCATGTCCAAACTGAACTCACAACAACAGGCAGCCGTTAAAGCCATCGACCATCCTTTATTAGTGCTGGCCGGGGCAGGCAGCGGCAAAACGCGCGTCATTACCGAAAAAATCGCTTACCTGGTTAAACAGGGACTGCCGGCGCGGCATATCGCGGCCGTCACCTTTACCAACAAGGCTGCGCGGGAAATGAAAAGCCGGGTGTCGAAATTGCTGGATAGCCAATTGATACGCGGCTTGCGTGTTTCGACCTTTCATTCCTTAGGGCTTGAAATCCTGCGCAAGGAACATAAAACCCTGGGCTATAAGGCGGCCATCACGTTGTTCGACGAACAGGACAAGCAGGCTTTATTAAAAAACCTGATCAGCCACAGCGTAAACCAGTACGATGACGACCAGCTTGAGCGCTATGCGCAGCAAATCGGGCAATGGAAAAATGCCTTTGTCACGCCGGAACAAGCCGTGTCGGCAGCGGCCACCGACCAGTATCCCGCCGCGATACTCTACGCCGATTATGCCCGCAGTTTAAAAGCCTACAACGCCGTCGATTTCGACGACCTGATTTTAATGCCCGTGTTGCTGTTCCAGCAGTATCCGGCGGTTCTCGAAAAATGGCAAAACAAGATCCGCTATTTGCTGGTCGATGAATACCAGGACACTAACGTCACGCAGTATCAATTGGTCAGGTTGCTCGCCGGCAATTTGGGGCGCTTTACCGTGGTCGGCGATGACGACCAGTCGATTTATGCGTGGCGCGGGGCTTCCCCGCAAAACCTCGCGCAATTGCAAAAAGACTACGCGCGCCTCCAGGTGATCAAACTGGAGCAGAATTACCGCTCGACCGGGCGCATACTGAAAGTCGCGAACCACCTGATCGCGAACAACCCCCATGCCTTCGAAAAAAAGCTCTGGAGCGAATTGGGCTACGGCGACCCGTTGCGCGTGTTAAGCCATAAAGACGAGCAGGTTGAAGCCCAGCAAATCGTCTCGGAAATCATCCACCACAAGTTCAGGACGGGCAGCCGTTACCAGGACTATGCGATTTTATACCGCGGCAACCACCAGTCGCGGCTGTTCGAAAAAAGCTTTCGCGAAAACAATATCCCGTATTTTATCAGCGGCAGCACGTCGTTTTTTGCCTATTCCGAGATCAAGGATGTCTTGGCTTACCTGCGCCTGTTCGTCAACCCGGACGACGACGCCGCCTTTTTACGCATCATCAATACGCCCCGGCGCGAAATCGGCCCGACGACGCTGGAAAAACTCGGCGCTTACGCCAATGACCGGCATATCAGCCTGTTTGCCGCCAGCACGGAATTAGGGCTGGGGCAAAAGCTGTCCGAAAAATCGGCGCAACGCCTGGGTAATTTCCATGATTGGGTGATCGATACCGCAGACCGTATCGAACGCGGCGATACTTTCGCCGTTATCGAGCAAATGATAGCCCAGATCGGTTATGAGCAATGGCTGCGCGAAAACAGCAAGACCAAGGAATCGGCCGAACGCAAGATGAAGAACGTTTATGAGTTGATAGAATGGCTGAAGCGCATTGCCGATAAAGAGACTACCGGCGAAAAGCCGCTCGCCGAAATCGTCGCCAAAATCATGCTGATGGATATACTGGAACGCAACCAGGAAGAAGAGGTCAATGACCAGGTCAGCCTGATGACATTGCATGCGGCGAAAGGCCTGGAATTTCCGCATGTGTTCCTGATCGGCATGGAAGAAAACATCCTGCCGCATCAAAACAGCGTAGAAACCGGCGCAATAGAAGAAGAGCGTCGTCTCGCCTACGTCGGCATCACCCGCGCCCAACGCAGCTTAACCTTTAGTTACTGCACGCACCGTAAACGCTACGGCGAAGTCAGCGAATGCGAACCCAGCCGGTTTTTAAGCGAATTGCCGGAAGCGGATTTGGAATGGGTGAACAAAAAACAACTGCCACCTGAAGTGGTAAAAGAACGCGGCAAAGCCAATATAGCCAGCCTGAGAACAATGTTATCGTAATTTTTGCGCGTTGCGGGTATAATGCCCGGCTTCGCGCCCGTAGCTCAGCTGGATAGAGCGCAGCCCTCCGGAGGCTGAGGTCAGAGGTTCGAATCCTCTCGGGCGCGCCATTTCCGCTTTAAGCTATATCAGCTTTTCTCCATCTTTTGTCCAACGAGCTTTAACATAATCCTTAAACTCTTCTTCATCCGCATGTTCCATCACTACTATCTGTGGCAAGAACCCACATTCCTTTTCAATATTTTTTAGTGCCTTAATTATCACTCGAAAAATATTTCTAACCTGTTTAATGTTATCGTCTTTAGTTTCTTGAGAATCGTCTTCCAGCTCACCGTATCTTGTAGGAAAATACACCTGACTCGGTTGGTCGATAAACAAAAATGTCGGAATTGACGAGGTTTTTTCTTTGCAATTCAAATGCAGGAGGGCAAGAAATAAAGATAAATGGCACGCCAGCCAGTTTGAGCCACTACCCATTTCAGACAAGACAATTTTCTCCTTTTCCTGAAAGTGGTAATAGAAAACAAAGTCATCAATCGTAAACCTTAATTTCCCAGGTTTAAGTTCATTCTCAAAATTCAATTGACGACAAATTTCAGTCATTTTTTGAGATAAAAATGCTTCGGCCTCAGTAACTCTCC
>SCST01000868.1 GCA_004299465.1 Methylovulum sp.
GCTTCATTTAAACGAATCGTACAGCCGCCTGCGGAACGCTCGGCGGATGCATCGGACAGTTCAAAAGCCTGTTCGATTTTTAAGTCCGGCAGGCCCTCGATTTCCAGGATGCGGCCTGAAAAGACATTTTTCTTGCCGGTCTTTTCCACAGTCAGCAAACCGCGTTGCAACGCGGCATAAGGGATCGCATTGACCAGATCGCGCAAGGTAATGCCGGGTTGCAGGGTTCCGGTAAAGCGCACCAACACCGATTCCGGCATATCCAGCGGCATTACGCCGGTTGCGGCGGCAAACGCGACCAGGCCGGAACCGGCCGGGAAGGAAATGCCGATAGGAAAGCGCGTATGCGAATCGCCGCCGGTGCCGACGGTATCGGGCAGCAACATGCGGTTCAGCCAGGAATGGATGATGCCGTCGCCGGGACGCAACGACACGCCGCCGCGATTCATGATGAAGTCGGGCAAGGTGTGCTGCATCGTGATGTCTACGGGTTTCGGATACGCCGCCGTATGGCAGAACGATTGCAGCACCAAATCGGCGGAGAAACCCAGGCAGGCCAAGTCTTTGAGTTCATCGCGGGTCATCGGGCCGGTCGTATCCTGTGAGCCGACGGTGCTCATGTGCGGTTCGCAATAGGTATTAGGACGCACACCCGCTACGCCGCAGGCGCGGCCTACGATTTTTTGCGCCAGTGTATAGCCTTTGTTGTTGTCTTCTTTGCTGCTGGGAAGGATAAATACCGCAGAAGCTGGCAAGCCTAAGGCTTTACGCGCACGGTCGGTCAGGCCGCGCCCGATAATCAACGGGATACGGCCGCCGGCGCGGACTTCATCGAGCAGTACATCGGTTTTCAGTACGAACTGGCAAACGATTTCATCGCTGTCATGGCGTTTGACGACGCCCTGATACGGGAAGATGTCGATGACATCGCCCATCAGCATACGCGTGACATCGCATTCGAACGGCAATGCGCCGGAGTCTTCCATTGTGTTGAAGAAAATCGGCGCGATTTTTCCGCCGATACAGACGCCGCCGTCGCGCTTGTTCGGGATAAACGGAATATCGTTGCCCATATACCACAACACCGAATTCGTCGCGGATTTGCGCGATGAACCGGTGCCGACGACATCGCCGACATAGGCGACCGGAAAGCCTTTTTGTTTCAGTTCGGCAATTTGTTGTTCGGCGTTGGTAATGCCCTCGCGCGGCATTTTCAACATGGCTTTGGCATGCAGCGGGATATCGGGACGAGACCATGCATCGGGCGCCGGCGACAAGTCGTCGGTATTGGTTTCGCCGCTG
>SCST01000242.1 GCA_004299465.1 Methylovulum sp.
AGAACACAATCGGCAGGCCGACATAATCCGGCACCTGGCGGATCAGCTTGGCCATGTCATGCCCGGAACATCGGGGCATGTACATATCCATCAACACCAGGTCGGGCTTGAATTCACCGACCATATCCAGTACGGTTTCCAGTACGCTGGTCGTGCGGGTGACCATGCCGGCATTTTCCAGGATCAGCGCGTGATATTGGGCGATCTCGGGTTCGTCATCGACGATTAACACCCGGAAAGATTCAGGCTCACTGTGGCGGGTCAGCAAGTCGAGGGACGCAACCAGCTCCAGTGCCGAAACCGGCTTGGGGAAGTAGGCCTCACCACCGGCTTGTATCGCGCGCAGGCGAGCGTCGAAATCGCGCCGGGCGGAGACAAAAATAGCGGGAAAGCGGATGCCATGCTTTTCGCGCAAGTTAGCGAGCACGTTGGTGCCCTCGCTTTTGCCTTCCGGGAAGATGATGTCCATGATCACCGCGTCCGGCTGTTTCGCCAGCACGGCATCGCGCAACTCTGCCGTATTGTTGAACAGTACCGTTTGATAGCCGAAGCATTGCAGTTGCGCGGCCAACTGTTCAGCCATCAACGTTTCATCATCACAAATGTAGATCAGCCTTTCGTTGTTTGTATCATAAGCAGCATTTTTCGTCGACGGCATTTCGAACATCAGCTTCTGTTCGCTCTGGCCATCTGAGCTACCCACTTGAAGGGCCGATTGTTCAAGCATTCGCTCCATGTCGCTGAGACACCCGCCTAGCTGTTGCCAGTTTTCGTTGCTGGGCAACGCATCCGGGTTTTCCAGGATGGCCTTGGCAAGTTCTTCAGCTTTGCTGGACAGTGCACTTAGCTCCAGAAATCCGAACGATGCCGCAGTGCCCTTGGTGTTATGCAAGTAGCGATGTAACGATGTAGCCGCCTCGCCGACTGTTGGGTCGGCCCGTAAGATGTCAAAAAGCCTGCGTGCCCCAGCCATTCGCTCCGGCAATTGTTCAATGAAGAGGCCGCGCAGGCGGGCAATCTTGTCGCTCAAAGAAATAGTTTTTTCGCCCATGCCTGGTGTGCTCCTGAATTAACGGCGGTAGCGCGCCATGACGTCGGCTATCATCTGCGGCAGGGTTTCTTCGATAGTGAAATCCTTGATCATGCAAGCATCGAGCGTCGGTTCTTCCGTCAGTAAGTCATCAGGCTGATCACCGGTCAAAAGAATGAAGGGCAGCTTGATCTCCTGGCTGCGCATTTCGCGAAACAACTCGATGCCGCTGACCAGCGGCATGTTCATATCGGAAATGACCATGTCGATGCCTGACGCGGCGGCGAGTTTTTCCATCGCCTCGATAGCGTTTTCGGCCAGCAATGCCTCGTGTCCAATCGATTCGACGACGGCAGCCGTCATTTCACAGGCCAGTGAGTCGTCATCCACTACTAAAATTTGCATAGTAAGTCTCCTAATTTGTTTATTCACTATCCCAGCAACGCACGCAGGATGTCAATCAAGTTGTTCTGGTCGAAATCGCCCTTCACGATGTAGGCGTCGGCACCAACCTGGATACCGCGCCGTTTGTCCTCTTCATTATTGCGTGAAGTAATGATAATAATCGGTTTATCGCGGTATTTGTCATCCTGGCGCAAGCGTTCTGTCAGCGTGAAGCCATCCATATTCGGCATTTCCACGTCAGTCAGCACCGCGTCGAACTCTTCTTGCTGCGCAAAGCGCAGCAA
>SCST01000824.1 GCA_004299465.1 Methylovulum sp.
AGTTACCTTTTAAATGCTTGCTAATGCCCGTGGATTTATTATAATTAAGTTACTTTTTAATAATTGGTTAAGAGATGTCCAGGAAAGATGAAAAACGTGGACGAAAAGCATTACCGCCGGGGCAGAAAAAACCGCCGCAACCGACGGTAAAGATCAATGAATTTCTCTACCCTTTCGTTAAGTTATTGAAACGGGAGTATAAGGCCAAACGGGTTGATGTAGAGAAATTGAATGCCCTGACAAGGCTGTTGCTTGAAGACACTCTTAACTCGCCCATTGAAAAGCAAGTAACTGGCAAACCGGATGATATTACTGGAGAAAATCAAGACCATTGAGGACAAGAAAGAGTGGTCAGTATGATGGAATCGGCTTGCTCCTTTTAAAATAGATTGTTTTGGGGGAGGTGAGGGTCATGAAACGACAAGCTCACAGGCCATTTGACGAAATCAAGTTTTATGGGATTTTCGGATTAATTGTGGTCGCCGTAATGTTTTACATCATTATATGGGGAATTATTTAGCCCTTGAAGGCCGTATAGCACGACCGTAACGCGGGGGGAACGGGACATTGATACATAGTCCTGGTTTCCCCTCGACTTATCCGGGTATATCATTGCGCGGTCGTTTTCTGGTTCAGCAGTTGCGAAAACTCATGCGCGAGGTTAACGAAGTCCGAGGGTATCAATACGATGGTTGTCGTGTTTTGTTCGGCGCCGACTTCGGCAATCATTTGCATGCGCCTTAATTCCAGCGCGATCGGGTTTTCGGCGATTTGCCTGGCCCCCTCCGAAAGCTTCAACGAAGCCTCCTGTTCCGCCTCGGCCTTGATCAAACGGGCACGTTTTTCCCGCACCGCTTCAGCTTCCCTGGCCATAGCGCGCTGCATGGCCTCGGGTATTTCAACATCTTTCATTTCCACCAATTCAACTTCTATGCCCCAAGCCTCGGTGGCGCCATCGACGATGATTTTTAATGCCTTATTGATGGTGTTACGGTCTTTTAATACTTCATCCAACTGATGCTGGCCGATGA
Organism: Methylovulum sp.; assembly: GCA_004299465.1. Lineage (GTDB taxonomy): Bacteria > Pseudomonadota > Gammaproteobacteria > Methylococcales > Methylomonadaceae > Methylovulum. The sequence continues at coordinate 1,032 of SCST01000824.1, forward strand.
TATTCCGCAAACTGGTCAGTGCGATCTGGTGCACCGCCAGGCTGTAATTTTCGACGGCAATCACAGCCTTGGCCGGATCGACGACGCGATACCACAATACCGCATCGACTTTCACCGTTACGCTATCCTTCGTGATGGTTTCCTGGCGTTCCACCGTTACCGTGCGGGTGCGGATATCGATGCGCTTTTGCCATTCGACCAGCGGGATAATCCAGTAAAGGCCGGGGCCTTTGACATCTCGGAACCGTCCCAGCCGGAATACGACGCCGCGGTCGTATTCGTTGGCAATGCGAAAGCCTGAAATGATGATAACAGCGATAATTAAAGTAGTGGTGAACATTCGTTGCCTTCCTTTTTTATCGGCTTGGAAATGGGAAAATGCTTATCAGCACAGTGTATTTAATAACCAGGTGTTTTATTTATTGCAAGTTGCCTAAAGCAACGCATCTATTGCCGCACATTCGTCCGG
>SCST01000025.1 GCA_004299465.1 Methylovulum sp.
CCGGCTTGCCCGTCGATGTCGTGCCTGAACACGGTTATAGCAGCGAAGCATTGCTGGCGATGCCGCAAATGCAGCCGATAGCCGGACAGGCTTTCCTGATCGTGCGCGGTGCAGGCGGCCGTGAAGAATTGGCCGATAGTTTGCGTAGTCGGGGTGCCAGCGTCGATTACCTGGATGTTTATAAAAGAGTCATTCCCGCCATTGATCATAGCGATGTGCTGTCCCTGCTTGCGCAAGGCAGGCTGGACGCCATTACGATCACCAGCGGCGAAGCCTTGCAGAATTTATTGATTATGCTGGGCGAGAATTATCATCGGCTATTGTTTGCGATACACTTGATAGTCGTTAGCGACAGGATCAGGCAAATGGCTGCGGATATGGGATTTAAACAAATTGCTGTGGCGGCGGGTCCATCCGATGCGGCAATTCTTGAGGCAGTGACAAAGTGTTTAACGGGGGAATAGCGTGGCAGAATTGAGTGAACAACAAGAACAAGACATGGGCGAAACCAAAAAAGCCCATCGGTCGCGTAGCGGATTCTGGTTTGGCATCATTACTTTGCTCATTATTGTCGGATTGGCCGGCGCCGGGTTTTATCTTTTCATGCAGCTGCGGGATCGCCAGGAAGGCCTGGGCGGGGAAGTCAAAGGCCAGATGTCAAAGCAGATAGCCGATTACCAGGACCAGCTGGTCGCCATTCAAAACCAGTTGGCCGCGCTGGAGGCGAATATAGGCAATAAAGACAGCCATTTCACTAAAACCCTTGCCGATTTTTCCCAGTTACATAATGAAAAGCTCGATGCTACCCGCAAGGAACTGAACGAAGCCGTTCAACGCATACAGCGCCAACTCGGCAAGACGCGCGGCGACTGGCTGGTCGCCGATGCGGAATACTTATTGAGCGTCGCCAGTGAACGCCTGCATTTAATAGGCGATGTTAATACCACGCGTGAAGCATTGGAAGCTGCCGACCAACGTTTGCGGGAAAGCGGCGATGCCGGGGTATTTAAAGTGCGGGAGCAGATTGCCAGGGACATCGCCGCTATCCGCAGTATCCATGTGCCGGATATTGTCGGCATGTATGCCGTCTTGCAAACCCTGGAAGCCCAGATTGATAAACTGACATTGTTCCTGCCTTATTCAGGAAAAGCGTTGACCCCGTCTACGGAAGGCCAATCTATACAACAGCGCGATCACGCAGATAAGGCCGAAGCCGGGCATGGCTTGCTGGATTCGGCAATAAACCAATTGGAAGGCTTTGTGACGCTCAGGCATACCGACCAGCCGGTCACTGAAATTCTAACGCCGGAACAGGCCGAGTTTATTCGCGAGCAATTAAGAGTGAAACTGGAGATGACCAAAATCGCTCTCGTCGAACATAATGAAGCGATTTACCAGACCAGCCTGGCCGACGCCGCAGGCTGGCTGGAGCAGCATTTTACTAAAAACGAAGAAAGCAGGGCGATGCTGGCTGAGCTCAATCGCTTGAGTGCGATTAAAATCCGCAGCCAATTTCCCGATATTAGCCTGTCTATTAAAATGCTCAGGGATCTTGCCAAGTTACGGCTGGAAACTGATAAAGGCATGGCGCTTGAGGCGGCGCCGGAAGCCGCCGAAGTTTCGCAGCCGGTTATTCAAGCCAAACCGCCGGTAAAACTTGAATCGGCAATTCCGCCTGAAACAGTGCCGTCGCCGGCGGAAGCGCAGCCGTCCGCACCGAAACAAGCAGAGCACTAATAATGAAAACAGCACTTTATTTTTTAGGCGCCCTGATTTTTGCCGTTGCGGCCGCTTTTTTTGTCAATAATTGGTTGCAGGGCTTTGATACGCCGGGTTATGTGTTGATCGGCATAGGGCATTGGTCCCTGGAAACGACGCTGGCGGTTTTTGCGGTCACGCTGATTATCGTTTTTTTTATCCTGTATTTCTTTTTCAGGTCACTGGGCTACTTGGTTGGCTTGCCGGGCCGGCTTAAGCGCAGGGGCAGCGCGGTAAAATTTAACCGTTCCCAGGAAGCCTTGATAGCCGGTTTGGTGGATTCTGCCGAAGGCAATTGGGAAAAAGCGGAAAATGTATTGATCAAACACGCCTCCTATAGCGGCGCGCCGTTACTGCATTATTTGACGGCGGCCAAGGCGGCACAGTCACGCGGCGCATTTGACAAACGCGATGAATACCTGAAAAAAGCCGCCGCCCAATCGCCGGACGCCGGTGTCGCGATAGGGCTTACACAGGCGGAATTGCATTTGTCCGGGAATGAGTTTGAGCAGGCTTTAGCGACGCTGACCAGGCTGCATTCAATCGAGCCGACTCATGCCAGCGTCTTGAAATTACTGCACCAGACTTACCAGCATGTCGGCGACTGGGAAAGCCTGCGTAAATTGCTGCCGTCATTGCATACGAATAAGGTGTTGATGGAAGCGGAGATAAAATTGCTGGAAACCGAGGCTTTCAGCAAATTATTGAAGCAATCGGCCGGAACCGGCGATGTTGATGCGATACAGGCGCTATGGTCGGAAATTCCCAATTACATCAGGAAAATATCCGGTGTTTCAGCCATTTATTTTGCCGCGATGATTAATGCCGGCGCGGGCGCCCTCGTTGAAGATGAATTGGCCGTCGCCGTGTCGGTCAACTGGGATGCAACATTGCTGGCATTATACGGCAGCATAGCGTCCGCAGATGTGTTAAAACAATTGGCAATGGCCGAGCGCTGGCTGTCTTTGCATGAAAACGACGCCGTTTTGCTGACGATTTTAGGTAAGCTGAGCCTCCAATGCGCCGACAGCGAAAAAGCGCAGGCTTATTTGATAAAAAGCATTGCTGTCGAACCGACGGTCCAAGCGTATCAATTACTTGGTGACTTACTGTTTGCGCAGGATGACAAAGACCGCGCCAGCCAATGTTATAAAAACGGCCTGGAGCTTGCCTCCAGTGAAATTGTCAGCCGCATTGATACCCTATCCTAAATATTCCCCAGGCAGTGTTCAACCATGCTGAGGCGCGAAGATGTCTCCAGCGTGCGCGTTAATACGCCATCGACCCGCAACCAACTGGCTTATCCAGTCTTTAATCAACCTGTTCGCTGAAGGACGCATCATGCCGTTACACCCTAACTTTAATATCCTGAATAACGATCAACATGTTGAAATTTTTTCGGCAGGCCAAAAAATATTCGAAGAAGGGGAGCCGGGCGAAGTGATGTACTTTGTTAAAGTCGGCGAAGTGACGATTATTGTGGGTGGTAAAAGCGTCTGTACCGTAGGGCCGGGTGAGATTTTTGGCGAGATGGCATTGATTGATACGAAAATCAGGTACGCTAATGCCATCGCTAAAACCGACTGCCAGGTTGTTGCGATTAATGAAAAGTATTTCAACTTCCTTGTCCAGGAGCATCCTTACTTCGCGCTGAATGTCATGCGGGTTTTGGCTGAGCGCTTACGGAAAAAAACAGAATCCTGAGGTGTAGACGGCGCGCGAGCCCTATCTTCCGATGTAACTATTCATATCTTTGGCTGAAGCGTAGGGCGTGCCGCGCGCGCCTTCTCCGGCGCGTGGATAACGGGGCAGTTCGTTGATGGCGCGCGTGGCACGCCCTACAGCAAGGGGCTGAATAGTTAGCTATAACCATGGGATATTTTGAGAATTGACTAATGAAAAGTGTTTAATATATAAGCGAAAGTTAACTAGCTTAAAGGTTACATGATTCATGTCTGAACAATTTACCAAAGCCAGGTTCTGGAAGTGCGCGTTGCAGGTGAATCCAGCGGGATATATTGCCTATCGCGGAGAAACGCATGGTTTGAGCGAAGAACAATACAATGCTGAATTGGTGCGTGTTGCCAAAGAAAACGGCATTAAGGTTATCGGTTTGGCGGATCATGGCAATGTTGATGGCGTAGAGGCTATTCGCACCCTCATGAACGAAAATGGCATTGTGGTGTTTCCGGGGGTTGAGGTTGCCTCAACGGAGAAAGTCCATTTTGTTTGCCTCTTTCCTGAGAATACTTCCAAAGACCAGTTAAACCGCTATTTAGGGGCATTAGGACTGACAAATCCTGATGATGGGGTTTGGCCTTCCAATCTTGGCGGTAATGATCTTCTCACCAAGGTGGATGCTTTGGGTGGCTTCATTTACGCTGCCCATTGCACCGATGACAACGGCATATTAAGGCAAAAGCTCGCTCATGTTTGGCAAAACCCATTACTGAAAGCCGCGCAAATTCCAAGCACATTGGATGACTTGAAAAACAATGGAAACAATGGCTTTCGGAAAATATTGCTCAATAATGAGCCAGATTACCGACGATCTTTTAAAATCGCCATTATCAACGCTAAAGATGTCGAAAAGCCCGAAACTCTCGCCAATCCCAAAGCCTCCTGCCTCATCAAAATGACCAAACCTTGCTTTGAGTCATTCAAACTTGCGTTTCAAGACGCCGAATCCCGTGTTCGTTTGAACAGCGATATTTCCGAAAGTTATTATTCCCGTATCGAAAGTCTGAAAATTACCGGCGGCTATCTGGATGACCTTCAAGATCGGAAG
>SCST01000243.1 GCA_004299465.1 Methylovulum sp.
CGCAGATTGCCGCATTTAAAGGCAACGATTCAGAATTAAGCTACCGCCTGACCACCGGCAATACCAACGGCGTCGTTAAAGACACGATTCAGGCCGCCGACGGCAAAACCCGCTCCAGCCTGCTATCAAAATACACCGCCGTCAGCTCAGGACTACGTTATTTCCTGACCATCAGCGGCTCTTTACAACCCGTCAACAGCAGCACATTTTCAGCCATCAATTCGGCAATGACGGCTTACGTCAACTCCATTGCCTCGTCGAAACGTAAAAGCAGCAGTTATTACCTGTTGAAAGATGCGGCATTACGTTCAGGAGCAGGCACGGGCAGCTTGGGCCGTTACCGTTATTATCTGCTGATCGACGGCCCGACAACCGCGACCAGTGACGATGTTATCCTGGAAATGAAACAGCAAACAAACAGCGCGGTATCTATCGCGGCATCCGGCAATATGCCGGCCTGGGTATACGAGTACCATAACGGCGAACGGGCGATCAAAAGCATGAAAGCGATGCTGGGCAATACCGATGTGCTGGCCGGTTACACGACGATGAACAGCTTGCCGTTCTCGCTGTACGAGCGCTCACCATACCAGGAAGATTTCGATTACACTTTATTGAGCAGTTATTCCAAATTCAATGATGCCGTCAAATACATGGGTAAAATCATCGCGAAAAACCATGCGCTGGCCGATAAGGATTACGACGCGACCTTGATTTCGTACAGCATGGATAAGGAAATCACGGATGTGATTAACGGCGATACCTCTGGCTTAAAAACCGAGACATTGAACTATGCACTCAGCTATGCCGCCCAGGTAAAACAGGATTATACCGACTTCGTCAGCGCCAAAAACAGCGGCGCGGTGCTTTATTAACCTGCAGACCTATCCAAAAATCATAAGACAGGGTGGCGGCACCACGTCACCCCTATGCTACTCAGACAATATATTCATGGACATCTTGCACCCAGTTTTATCGCGGATATTATTCCCCTGCACTCGTCCAGTTGTTGTATTGTTATATTCAACCTTGTATTCTATGAGCCATTTGTTGAAGGATTGCATCGGTGAATCGGCTGATACCCAGATGGCCTTTAACTTACTTTTATGGATAAAAATATGACACAATCAGACAGACGTAAGCACACAAGAGTAGCTATTGAGACTGAATACCATCTTTTCCTGAATGACGGGGAATATAGCGGCACAACAGGCAACATCAGTTTAAGCGGGGCATTTTTATCCAAACCGGAGCCTGAATTAATGCCTTCATGCGTTTCCCAATCAGGCCTTCTTAAAATCACGCTTAACGGTGAGCCCTTATCGTTCAAATGTGAAATAGTCTATGTCGCAACACACGATAACGACATACTCCCAGCCGGCGCCGGTGTCGTTTTCTGCGATACTGACGATGAAACCGTTACGTCCCAATTGAATTTAGCCATTTCCCAGAAACCATCTATCAGCTGACGCACTACGGCAAGCGGAGCCTGAACGCCGTGCTCAAGCTGATCGCCCGGCAGCGTGATTCAGGGCAGTGCCGCGTTCAGCATCGGCGACACACTAAAGGTTCTCATAACGGCTCATATCAAAAAGCCCTGCATTTCCAGCCTGTTCAACGCGGTGTTTTTGATTGACCCAGTCATAATACGCCCAAATCTCCGGGTTGTTTCGACGGACGCCATAGCGACTGTAAAAGCTGTCGATTTCCGTATCGGCCTGGGCGTATTTTAATTGCTCGATAAAGTTCTCCAACTGCTGTAACGGCACATCGAAAAACATATTCGGGTAGCTGCCGAGGCACCCTGATGTTACGGTCAAGCTATCCTGTTGCGGTTCGCGCAGCAGGTTTTCCGCGACAATCATAGACAGGCTGCGGCGTTCCCTGTTACGAATCAATGTGTATACCGGGTCCTTTGCCGGATCGGCCGTTTTTATGCGCAAAAATGATACTTCCGGTAAGGCTTTTATCTCGTCGCCGTTCATATCCGCCAGTTTACGCATGAAGCTATCGATATATTGCTGTTCCGGCGTACTGTCGGCACTTGAGCATGAGTCTTGACGGCAACGGTTGAGCGTATCGGGTTTTACTGCCGCAACGGCGTATTGCTGGATTTTCTCAAAAAACTCCGTTTTATAATCCCCGGTTTGATAACTGATTGCCGATTCTTTACCAATACCCAAGTCGGGCGCGTCAAAGCGGTTTAAAACTTTACTGTCCATGCCTTGGTACCAACTGTCGTAAAGCGCTTGTCGCGCGGTTTTCGGCATAAATTGCAGGAAATTGTTTTCGGCCTCCCTGCGTAGCGCATCCATAGCCCCGCGCGTTGTTATCCGGTGTTGCATGCTGCCATAGGTATTGAACCCGGCAAGCAGCAAATAATGAATCCGCTCAAGCAATGGGTAATCCAGCACCCAGGCCGTTAACGGCGTTTTTCCCAGTAACCCCTTGGCCACCGAAGCGTTATCATCATGCCGGAAAACGCTTAGCAAGGCATTGTCGTTGTTACCGTCACCATTCCATAGCAGGTTCAAGTCCACAGTTTGCTGATTTAACAATACCTCAGCACTGAACTTGTGTTTATTGTCCAGATACCGCTGCTGCCGTTCGCGTAACTTTCGCCATTGCAAAAAGCCGTCTTCCTCGCCTTCCGGCCCTGCCAATTGCAAGGCTTCGCTGTTTTCCGCCAAAAAATGCGCGTTTTGCTGGTCGAATTCAGGCTGCGGCTTGATAAAGGCCATCCAGAACTGGTCCTGGATGGGGATACTGTTATTGATAAATGCCGGACTCTTGAGCGCGATGGCGATGAAATAGCCGGCATCATCAAGCAAGAACCGGTACCTGGAAGCAACGGGCAATTCATTAAAGGTTTTGAACGGATGCGCTGCCGCGTCAGGACCATAACCCGGCAACTGCGTAACGCTAAACCCGGCTTTTAAAAACAATTCATTAAACCGTTCCATTTTGCCGTCGCTTAACTCGTAGGCAACATGGTTTTTATCGACCAGGGTTTCAACAACGGGACGCAACCGGTAATAAAAGGTTTTGACACCGGGCTCATCAAATGGGCGGACTGTTTTAAGTTCTTCAACGGCCTGGCCGGACGGCGTTTTTGAACGCACTAATTTATAAAATTCATCGACAGGATGATCTTTAAAATGCAAATCGCCGCTGTATAAATGCTCGTACAGGTAACGCGCAAGCAAGCGGTTTTTTAATGACGCGTCGTTAAAAAACTGTTCCCATTTCCTGATTTCCGCTACGGCCAAGGCCGGCACCACCGGCTGGGAGCCTGCTTTAGCGCCATCTTGCAGCCAATTTAACACTACGCTTTGTTCAGGCTTCGTCAACGGTGGCAGCGCATAAGGCATACCCGACAACGGATGGGCTTTTTGGTAATCGGCTATCTCGTCCAGAGTCGGGCATTCCGGCGCATCTTGTGCATCCTGGGCGATGGCATCGGGCAATTTGCCTACCGGCGACAAGGGCTTATTGTGCTTTAACGTTAATAATTTCGCGAGTAACGAGTGGTTTAGGTTGATCTCGGGAAACTGCGCTTTTTCGTTCAGTACCGAAAAAAAGCCTTGTTTCCGCCAAGCGGCGGTAGTTGTTTCATCGATAAAAAGCCGCGTAGGTTCCGCATCGCTAAACCTGAAGCGATCAACAATACGTTGTTTTGTTGCCCCTCTGGCCAATCCTTCAAGTGATGTCAATTTGAGCTGGCAAGGCGCATCGTAACCGGAATGACACCCGGCGCAACGCGCATCGAGAATCGGTTTGACATCATTGATATAGGAAAACTGGCCGGGCTTATGGCTGGAATCAATCGGGATCACCGTATGTATTTTAGGCTCGCTGTCATCGCCAATGAACGGTAAATCAATATCGCTGTACATCACAGCAAGACCGCTAAGAACAATAACGGTCAATAGGCTATAGAATATTCTGGTCATGATTTGTTGTGAGATTTGCTATGTATTCATCTGCAAATCCGCGGGTAAGATTCGCCTTGTAGGTTGTGAATGGCGCTTTACACTATGGGCTTATAGTGATCTTGCCAGATAATGCAGCGCTTCGCTGCCGTGACTGAATATCGGCCAGCCGTCGCCCGTTAAAACCGCCTGGATGCCCGGCAACTGCGCCAGGCGTTTGGCTGACTGCACCGCCTGCTTGCGATCTTCGAGCTTGGCATCCGGCAATAAGCAGAGTTCACCGCCGACATGGCTACGGATTAAGTCGCCGGTTATTAGTGTGGTATTTTCAAGCAGCAAGGCCAGTTCCCCCGGCGTTTTAGAGCCATTCAGCTCATACGCGATAAGCCCCGGAACGATTTCATCGCCATCGTAAAGCCAGCGGTCGCAATACAGCGGAAACGCGTCTTCCTCGGCGGAAGGCCCGCAAATCACGGCCCCTGTACTGCCGGCGATATGGCCGGCATCGCGGCAGTGATCGCTGTTGGTGACTACGATGAACTTGACGCCGCCCAATCGCTGCAGGTGATAATGGTCATGCTCCGACATCGGCAAAGGGTCAATCAAGATATTGCCGCCTTCGCGCACCCACAGCACACTGTGGAAGTCGATATTGCGTTCTTCATTAAAAGTCGACCAGCCAAATAAATCTTTTCTATGTAATTGTTTCATTAGCTCTCCCTGAATATGTGGCTAAGGCCATCGGTCTTTTCTGCCGGCTTCGGCGTTTATCAGCATTATTAAGATATTCCCTGCGCAAGGTATCATCGGCTTGCGCCCAATTGATGATTTCATACAGCGACCGGAAACAACCCAGACAAATATCGTCAGTATTCAAGCAGCAGTTCCTGACACAGGGCGAATCGATACTTTCGCTATTTGCAGCCATAAATGGTGTCAATAAAATTTATTAAGAGTAAACAACCGTATTCGTACCGTTTCACGACGAAATGCACAAGGTTTTATATTTTTCTTCATCTGCTTCGCATCGGTAAAGTCGCTGACTTCGGCGTCGTCAGGCTTATACTTGAGCCAACAACAAGCTATCCAGCTTTTTTTGCTGGTCCAGCGCATGCAGCTCATCAAACCCACCGACATGAAAATCACCGATATAAATCTGCGGCACCGTCCTGCGCCGGGTTTTTCGCATCATGTCTTCCCGCAGCCCGGCATCCCCATCGACGTTGATCTCGGTATAACTGAGTCCTTTTTTATCGAGCAGGCGTTTGGCCATGATGCAGTAAGGGCAAATATGAGTCGTGTATATCAGTATCTCAGGCATGTGTTATCAATGTTTGTTAATATATGAACGCATTCTATCGATAAAGATATGGTTATTCAATGTCGGTGGATAGTGGAACCGCTTTTCGGCTGCAACTGCACCGGCAAGATGATGTTCAAGAATTAACAACGGCGGTTTTACCGAGGGTATCTTGCTGTATCGCCGATAAAGAGTAACAACCTTTCATTATGAGAACACACATGCCTAATTTGCCAGATAATTTAAAATACGCGACCTCCCATGAGTGGGTGAAACTGGAAGATGACAATGTCGTGCGCATAGGTATTACTGATTTTGCCCAGCAAGCATTGGGAGACCTGGTGTACATCCAGTTACCCGCGATAGGTCGCAATGTCGCGGCAAAAGAACAATGCGCCGTCGTAGAGTCCGTTAAAACCGCATCGGATTTATTTAGCCCCGTCACCGGCACCATCATTGCCGTCAATGAAACGCTGGCGGATGAACCTGAGCAGGTCAACGATAATCCGTATCAAACCTGGTTGTTCTGCGTCAAGGCGGATGATCCGTCCGAGCTTGACGCCTTAATGGATGCCGACGGTTATCAGGCAATGATAGCGTAGTAATTTAAAGCCTCCGGCGGCGGCTGACCAACACCGCCGTATAATTTTACTTTTCCAGCAAATACATCGTAACAACACATGGCCAATCAAAATGCAAAAGGGTTTAAGCGCCTGATTAACGCTTGTTTTTTTTCTGCCGCCGGTTTTAAGGCAACATGGGAACATGAAGAAGCCTTCAGGCAGGAAGTTATCCTGTTTATCATTACCACGCCGCTGGCCCTCTGGCTGGGCGCAAGCGCAATCGAGAAACTGCTGCTGATCGGCAGCATCGTACTGGTATTGCTGGTTGAATTATTAAACTCAGCCGTGGAGGCGGTAGTCGACAGGGTCGGCTTTGAACATCATGAATTATCCGGCCGCGCCAAAGATATAGGTTCTGCTGCCGTGATGATGGCTTTAGCCTGGGCGGCAATCACCTGGGCATTAATTTTACTTTAAGGAATATCTGTAATGAGTGCATTAATCTGCGGTTCTATGGCTTACGATACCATCATGGTCTTTCATGACAAATTCAAGCACCACATCTTGCCGGAAAAAGTCCATATCTTGAATGTCTCGTTCCTGGTGCCGGTTATGCGGCGGGAATATGGCGGCTGCTCCGGCAATATCGCCTATAACCTGAAGTTGCTCGGCGAGGAACCGTTAATCATGGCCGCGGTAGGGCATGATTTTGAACCCTACAGCCAATGGCTGA
>SCST01000799.1 GCA_004299465.1 Methylovulum sp.
ACGGCCCCGCGTGTACGGTCTGCATTCGTTTGTTGTTCGATTCGTCCGATTCTTCGACCAGATTCCAAACGGGTGGCGGAGGCGGGCCGAGAGGGGCGCACGAATCCGCCCACGCCCAGAACTTCTTGTCGCCGGCCGACGAACCGTAGTTTGCCACGAATTGAAGGGTTGTGGTTTCACCCGGCCCGAGACCCCCGTTGTCAGAATAAAGTCTGTATTGATCTCCCCCACAGATTGTGGTCGGCTCAGAGGCACTGTTGAACCATGCGTCAACCCAGAACTCTCCGGTCCGAAGTGTACCTTGGTTCTTCACATCTACGTCAACGATAACCAAATAATCCGGCGTTGTGCTTCTGTCGCCCGGGCGAATCTGCGTAATAATTAGGTCCCGAAACTGTGGCGGGCTGCCATAAACAGCCGTCATTGTGTAGTCCGCGGCCATCTGAATTGTCGTCGCTCGATTGGTATCCCAATCGGCGCCGCCTTTCAGCCACTTCGAGAAAGTGTTTCCCCCGGTCGTCGCTGGCGCGGTGAGCGTCACGCTGGCCGCATGATTGTAAGTTCGTACAAACTGCGTCGTGCCGTTACCTTGGCCGTTGGTGTCCGAAGGCGATACGGTAATCGAAATGCCGCTGTCCGGATTCTGCGACGCGACCGTCAGAGTGTGAGCGACCGGATCGTTGTCTTGAATCGTGATCGTTGCGCTTGCGGCCGAACCGATCGTATATCCGGAACCGCTCGAGAGGATCAGTGTAGCCGTTTCATGGCCCTCGACCAAAGTGTCGTCGTTGGGAAACAGCAGGAATTCCACATACGACTGACCGGCTGGGATTGTGATGGGGCTGTTTGACGATAACGTGTAGTCCGATCCATTGCCGGCTGAGCCGCTCATTGCGAAGTAGACCTGCAGACCAGAGCCGGTACTTCCGGTCCGCGAGAGGCGGTACGTCCCCGTATTCGAGAAGGGCTCGGATGCGGTCGCATCCGGGGCCGTTACTGATACAATAACCCCTGACTGTACGGTCAAAGTCCACGGTTCGTCGTCGCTGCCGGCCGAGTTCGCGGCGCGGATCGTGACCGTGGGTGAGCCGGTCGTCGGACTGGGCCACGAGACGACGCCCGTGATCGAGTTGATCGTCATACCGGACGGCCCCTGGAGCAGCGAAAAGGTGATGGGCGGCGTCCCCTGCGTCAACGTCGGGGTCGGGCCGGTATAGGACTGTCCGGCACTGATTGTGGCATTGGGAATATCGGCGATGATCGGCGCCACCGCTCCAGGTTGCACGGTCAGCGTCCAGGACTCGTCGTCGTAGCCGATCGAGTTCGTAGCGCGGATCGTGACCGTGGATGAGCCGGTCGTGGGACTCGGCCACGACGCGACGCCTGTGTTCGCGTCGATCGTCATGCCGGATGGACCCTGGACCAGAGACCAGGTGATCGGCGCGGTCCCTTGCGTCAATGTCGGCGTCGGGCCGGTATAGGATTGGCCGATAGTGATCGTGGCGTCAGCGATGTCGGCGATCAACGGCGCGGTGGTTCCGGTTTGCACCGTAATTGATACCGTCGCGACGTTGCTGTCCGCGTCGCCGTCGTTGACCTTGAAGGTGAAGCTGTCGGGGCCGCTGTAGCTGGTAGTGGGCGTATAGGTACGGTTCGCTCCGCTGCCAGCCAGCGTGCCGTGCGTTGGGGAGGATACGATGATCCATGTGAGCGTAGTAGGGATATCGGGGTCGGTCGCATCCAAGACGATCGACTTGGCCGTGTTGAACGAAACGGTGAGGGACTGGTTGTTGGCGACGGGCGCGTGGTTTGTGGGGGGCGTAAAATCGAAGACCCCGCCCGCGCGCACGCGGAACCCGATCGTGTAGGCGTCCTTCGCCGTCAGGAGGTCGAAGACAAATGGAATCTTGGACGTGGCTACATCGAAGACGGCGTATCCCAAGAGAAGTTTCTGCAAAGCACCTTCGATGCCCATCCTAAAGGCCGTGACCGACGCGGCGTTACTGATGGAGTTTGCAAACAGATCCAGTATCAGCTCCGGGTTCTCCAGGCAGAGCGACGCAAGCTGTTGAATGAGCGCGACCGCATCGCGGTCGGTCACGTCGTGTGCGACCTGCTCCAGGAAAAAGATGGCCTCCAGCGATTCGAGCAGCGCCTGAACGCGTGCGGGATTCTGAACATGCAAGATGCGCAGGCGCTCCGCGACTTGACGGACTTGCGGGGCCAGTCCCAGGACGAGATCGACGACGATCTCTAGCCCTTGGATCGCATTCTCTAACGCCGCGGTACCTTCCGGATTATTCGGGTCAAGTGAAATGGGGGCGCGAAACCGAAGTTGCGCCGCATAGTCTCCATCCGTCAGGGATAGTCGGGTTGCCACTGACGTGTCATAGCCGTGTCCTTGGAAGAACCTGGCAATGCCATCCAGCGTGA
>SCST01000244.1 GCA_004299465.1 Methylovulum sp.
CGGCATTTTTGATGAGTGTTTCCAGTTCGCCGGCATCGGCCGGGTATAGCGTGATGCCGATGCTGGCGGAAACATAAGCGGTTTCAATGCCTAACTGGAACGGTTCTGCCAACTTCTGCAGGATGTCCCGGCTGATGCGCTCGACGCAATCGGCACTGTCCAGCCGGCTTAAAATGATCGTGAATTCATCTCCGCCTAGGCGCGATACGCTGTCCGTCTCGCGTACGCATTGACTCAGGCGTAGCGCCGCTTCCTTGAGCAGCAGGTCGCCCATGCCGTGGCCCAGGGTGTCGTTCACTTCCTTGAAATGGTCGAGATCGATAAACAGCAATGCCAGCGGCAGGCCGGCGCGTTTGGCGGTTTTGATTTCCTGGTGCAGGCGCTCATGAAACATGCGGCGGTTCGGTAATCCGGTTAATGGATCGAAATTAGCTTGGCGCCAGATTAATTCCTTGGATTCCTTCATTTTACTGATGTCTGAAATCAGTGTTACCCGCCTGTGCGGCAGGCCAGCTTCATTATAGATCGTGTTGACGGCCAGCCATTCGGCATAAATTTCACCGCTCTTGCGCCGATTCCACAGTTCTCCCTGCCAATGGCCGACGGTCGACAATTCCTGCAACATCGCCTGATAAGCGGCCTTATCCTGGTAACCGGAACTGAATAGGGTGATATGCCGGCCGATCACCTCTTGTCGAGTGTAGCCGGTCAGCGCGGTAAACGCAGGATTCACGGTGATAATGCAACCGTCGGCATCGGTAACCACCATCGCTTCGCTGCTGTTCTGGTAGACCAGCGTGGCGAGCTGCAGTTCTTCGTTAATACGGCTGCGTTCAATGGCAATCGCGGCCAGATGGCTCATCCGGGTAATCAATTGGATGTCGGTTTTCGATGGCGCCTTGATGTCGTGATAATAAACGGCGAAGGTGCCGAGCACTTGTCCGGAAACATTTTTAACCGGTTCCGACCAGCAGGCCGACAGCGCTGCGCGGGCAGCCAGCCCCTTATAGTCCGCCCAGTAGGGATGCGCCTGGATGTCTTCGACGATGACGCGCTCGCCTGTAAAGGCGGCGGTTCCGCAAGAGCCGACGCTCATACCGATCCGGCCGCCGTGCACGGCGGCATTAAAAAAATCCGGCAGGCTCGGAGCGGCGCCATGCAGCAGATGTTTGCCTTCATCATCCATCAACAGGATGCTGCAACACATGTAAGGCGCTTCCTGCTCCACCGTGCGCACGATGACTTCCAGGATGTCCTTAAGCGCAACGCCTTGGGTCAGCAGCTCCAGTACCCGGTTGCGCGATTGCTCGCGCTGTTCGGCGCGTTTGCGCTCGCTGATGTCGCGTGCGAGCGCCAGGTTATAGCCGATGCCGCCGTATTCAAAATAATTGGCGGAAACTTCCACCGGAAAAATACGCCCGTCACGGGTTTTATGGATGGACTCAAACGTCATCGAACCGTTTGCCTTCAGGGCTTGCCAGTGTTCTTGCCAAAGGTCGATGGAGTAAATCGTGTCAATATCAGAAACTGACAGGTTCAGCAGTTCGTTCCTGGCATATTTGAGCGCTTTGCAGGCTTCATCATTAACATAAAGCAGTCTGGCATTTTCGTTAGTCAAACAGGCCGTATCATGCATGCGATTCATGCCGAAACTCAACAAGGCCAGGCGTTGTTCGGACAGCTTGAGCGTGTTAACGATCAATGCGAGCATGATGCCGGTGACCGTCAATACCAGCATGAAAATCCAGTAATTAACGAGGCCCGTACCGGCGATGTCCGCGGCAAAATAACCGACATTCCGGACTGCACCGAGTAATGCCTGCACCGCTATCATGCCGATAACGAGTAAGGCGCCGTGGCGACCGAAACGGACAGCGCTCCAGGCGACAAAAATGAACATGATAAAGCCTTTGGCAATAGCGCCGAAGGTATCGTGAAACCAACCCAAAAAAATAACCTGTCCGGCCAGGAAAGCGAGGCCGAAACAGGCGATGGCTTCAATGACACGGTTACGATCAATCGAGAACAGGGCGGTGCGCCGCCACACCAGGATTAGCGGGGTTATCAGGATAATGCCAAGCAGGTCGCCTTGCCACCACTGCAGCAGGTTTTGCAGCCCAGCTTGCTGCGCCACGATCCCGCTGGACAGCAATGCCGTGACGCCGATGGTAGCGCTGACGCCGGCATCGACGATTGCAGCACCGCCCAGGTACAGATAATCTTGGGGATACTTTAATTCGGCATTGATAAGCTTGGCTTTCGTCAGCAGCCGGATGCCGGCAAGCGCTCCCAGGGTAT
>SCST01000245.1 GCA_004299465.1 Methylovulum sp.
ATACGATGCCAGCGATTGGGATTTCCTGCTATGCCGCGCCGAAGCTAACGGCCTGATAGTCAGGGTTGAAGACGGCAAAATTATCGTGGCGCGGCCGGCCGTCGCCGAAAAATCCGTGCTCAGCGTTAAATACGGGGCAAGCCTTTTGGAACTCGATGCCGAAATCGATGCCCGTTGGCAAAGCAAAGGCATCACTGCCCAGAGCTGGAATGCAAGCGACCAGGAATTACTGGCTGCAGAGGCTAAAGAACCCGCGATAAGCGGTAATGGCAATCTTGGCGCTGACAGCCTTGCCGCCGTGCTCGGCGGCGATGCGCATGTTATCAGGCATGGCGGCAAACTGAGCCAACCCGAACTACAGGCCTGGGCTGACGGGCGCTTGCTGAAAGAGCGCCTGGCTAAAGTGCGTGGACGGGCAAAATTCCAAGGCTTTGCCGGCGTCATGCCCGATAAGGTCATTGAGCTTAGCGGGGTCGGTGAACGCTTTGAAGGCAAGCTGTATGTGTCCGGTGTCCGCCACAGTTTTGCCCAAGGCAACTGGGAAACCGATGTACAGTTGGGCTTGAACCCCGGATTGTTCGCCGAAGCTTATACCTTGGGTCCGCCGCCTGCCGGCGGGTTATTGCCGGCTATCAGCGGCCTGCACACAGGTATCGTAACCGTGCTGGAAAATGATCCCGACGGCGAAGACCGCATCAAAATACGGCTGCCGACGGTCAGCAGCTCGGAAGAAGGTATTTGGGCCCGCATCGCAACCCTGGATGCGGGTAAAGAACGCGGCATGTTTTTCCGCCCCGAAATCGGCGATGAAGTCGTCGTCGGCTTTCTTAACGACGACCCCCGCCACCCGGTTGTGCTGGGCATGTGCCACAGCAGCGCCAAGCCTTCGCCGGAAGCCGCCAAGGATGATAATCACCGGAAAGGTTATGTCAGCCGCGAAAAACTGAAGCTCGTTTTTGATGATGAAAAAAAAACCATCACGCTGGAAACGCCCGGCGGCAACAAAATGAAATTTTCCGAAGAAGACAAGGGCATTGTCCTTGAAGACCAGAATGGTAACAAAATCACGCTGGATGATAGCGGCATCAAGATCGAAAGCAGTAAAGACCTGGTGCTGCAGGCGGTTAAAGATATAAAGATAGAAGGCATGAACACCGAATTGAAAGCGCAGTCAGCCTTCAAGGCATCAGGCAGCGGCAGCGCCGAAATTTCAGGCGCCAGCACCACGATAAAAGGTAGCGCCACCGCCGTTATCCAGGGCGGTGTTGTTCAAATCAACTAAACACGAGGTGCAAACATGCTTCCAGCAGCACGAGTAAGCGACCTGATTGTCAGCACGGCGACCTTAGGCGTTCCGACGCCAATCCTGCCGCCCGGCGCGGCCAATGTACTCATCGGCGGCCTCCCTGCCGCGCGCATCGGCGACAGTTGCGGTGTCGATGCCATTATCAAAGGCTCGGCAAGCGTTTTAATCGGCGGCTTGCCGGCCGCGAGAATCGCCGACCCGACGGCCGGCGGCGGTGTCGTCATGCCGCCCGGCGCGTTAACCGTATTAATCGGCGGCTGATATGGACAGCCCCTTTCTTGGTCGCGGCTGGTCTTTCCCGCCTGCTTTCGAACTCGGCGCCGCCCGTGTCGAAATGCTGGAGCAGGACGCCGATATTGCCTCCAGCCTGGAAATACTGCTAGGCACCCGGCAGGGCGAGCGGGTGATGCAGCCGCAGTACGGCTGCAACCTGGATGAGCTGTTATTCGAAAACCTGGATATGCGCATGAAAACACTGATGGCCGATAAAGTCGGATCGGCTATTTTGTATCATGAACCGCGCATTCAACTGGAAACAGTGCAACTGGACGAAAGCCGTGGGTTGGAAGGTCTTGTCCTGATAGCCATTACTTACCGGGTCAAAGCCACCAATTCAAGATTCAATTTCGTCTATCCCTATTACAAATTAGAGGGAACCGACATTAATCTCACGACAGCCGTTAACCTCTTGCCCGATGGAGTTTGATGATGACAACTTCAAGCGATTGCAGGCAAAACACCGATCCTCTAAAACGGGTTCACGAAGGCTCACGCCAGGATCGGCGTTTCCCTGTCGAGCTTAATCCGGCATACGCACCGGTCGATGAACGAAGACTTGAACACGCACTGGTATTTGCAAAAACGTTTGCGCAATACCTGAAAT
>SCST01000246.1 GCA_004299465.1 Methylovulum sp.
AGCTTGGCAACGGCGGTGACCGGCACATGGCCGCCATTCGGCAAGGTAATTTGCAGGTTGTCGAAATTCGACGTGTTGCTGTTACCGCGCAGCAGCAATGGCGTGCGCTTGATGCCCTGCTGGACGATGCCGAGGTTTAAGCCCTCAACCTGGGCACGCAGCAAGGTTTCGATGCTGTCGCTGTCCAAGCCCAAACGCCCGGCCGCGGTTTTATTAATCGTCAGTTGCAGGAATTGCATGCCTTCATTTTGTTTGGCGAACACATCGCTGGAACCGCTAATATGCTTTAATATTTCGGCAATTTCGCCGGCTTTTTCATTCAGCACGGCAAGATCGGGACCGAATAATTTAACGGCGACATCGCCGCGCGTACCGGTCAGCATTTCGGAAACACGCATTTCTATCGGCTGCGTGAAACCGAAGGCGATGCCCGGCGTCTGCATCATGACCTTGCGGATGTCTTCTACCAGATGTGCCTTGTCCGGCGTATGCCATTGCGCTTTCGGCTTCAGCACCAAAAAGGTATCGGTTTCATTCAGGCCCATAGGATCCAGGCCCAGCTCATCGGAACCGACACGGGAGACCACCGTGGCGATTTCAGGAATATTCTTCAGCAGGTTTTTCTGCACCTGCCCGTCGAGCGCAACAGATTGCTCGAGCGTAATCGACGGCAACTTTTCCAATTGCACGATAATATCGCCTTCATCCATCGTCGGCATAAACGTGCTGCCTATCTGCATGAATACGGCCGCCGTCAGCGCCAGCAAAACACCGGCGCCGACAAAGACTTTTTTACTGTTATCAAGACACCAGGCCAAGGCCGGGCGATAGAGGGCCTGTAAATGTCTCGGCAGCCACGGCTCTTCATGGGAAACCTCTTTCAACAGGTAAGAGGCAATAACCGGGATAACCGTCAACGACAAGACCAGTGAACCACTCAGCGCAAACACGATCGTTAATGCGACCGGCGTAAATAATTTGCCCTCCAGCCCTTGCAGCGTCAGCAACGGCAAAAACACGATGATAATGATCAGGATACCGGACGTGACCGACACGGCCACTTCAGAAGTGGCGCGGTAAATGACATGCAGGCGCGGCAGGCGCCGGGCGGTTTTAGTGTGCGCCAGGTGCGTAATCATGTTCTCGGTAACGACGACGGCGGCATCGACCAGCATACCGATCGCAATCGCCAAGCCGCCGAGGCTCATCAGGTTCGCCGACATCTCCATCGCGTGCATCAGGATAAACGTAAACAATGCCGCCAGCGGCAACGCCAGTGCGACGACCAACGCCGCGCGCAAATTGCCGAGGAACAGCAGCAGCAACACCAGCACCAGCGCAATAGCTTCCAGCAAGGCATGCAGCACGGTATCCACGGCCTTGTCGACCAGGTTGCCGCGATTGTAAAAAACCTTGGCGGCGACGCCATCAGGAAAGCTCTTGCTGATTTCCGCCAGTTTTTGCTCGATGCCGGCTATCGTCTCCCTGGCATTGGCGCCGCGCAGGCTCAGCACCAGTCCAGTCACCGCCTCGCCTTCGCCGTTTTTACTGACGGCGCCGTAGCGCGTCAGCGCACCGGTTTTTACATCAGCAATATCGCCGACCGTCACCGGGATGCCGTTTTTGTTATCGACGACAATAATGCGCACATCGTCCAGCGTCTTGATCCGCCCTTCGGCGCGCACGATCAGCGCTTCCTCGCCATCGCTGAGCCGCCCCGCACCGTCATTGCGGTTATTGCTTTGCAGGGCCTGTATCAGCTTGTCCATGCTGATGCCCCTGGCCGACAAGCGGGTGTTGTCGGGAATGACTTCAAAACTCCTGACCAGGCCGCCGAGCGAATTGACATCGGCGACGCCTGGCACGGTGCGTAACGCCGGCCGTATCACCCAATCCAAGAGGTCGCGGCGTTCCATCAGGTTCAAGCCGCCGCCTTCAACACTAAACATATACATTTCCCCAAGCGGTGTCGTCATCGGCGCAATGCCGCCTTCAATGCCTCCCGGCAATGAACTCCACAAGGTATTCAGGCGTTCGGCGATTTGCTGGCGCGCCCAGTAAATATCCGTGCCTTCGGTGAAATCGACGGTAATATCGGTTAGCGCGTATTTGGCGATCGAACGCAACATCGTTTGATGCGGGATACCCAGCAATTCGACTTCGATAGGCGCCGTAATCCGCGCCTCAACCTCTTCGGGCGTCATACCGGGGGCCTTGACGATAATTTTCACCTGGGTCGGCGAGACTTCGGGAAACGCATCGATCGGGATATGCTTAAACGCGTAATAGCCGCCGCCGGCCAGCAACAGCACGGCTATCATCATCAACAGCCGCTGGCTTAATGCAAAACGAATCAAGCCGGCCATTAGTCGTCACTCCCCAAACCCAGCCAGTTGGCTTTCAGCGCAACCGCACCCTTGACCGCGATGGTTTCAGCACCGGAAAAAGCGCCGCTGACCGTCGATTCATCGCCTTGTTTGCCTACCACAGTCACCGGGCTTGCATTAAAGCCTTCGGCGGTGCGGACAAACACAAACGACTTGCCTTCATGCTGGGCAATAGCGGTATTCGGCACATTGAAGGCCGCACCGTTATTCGGCTGGATAATCTGCGTATTAATCCGTTGCCCGGGACGAATATCGGCCGGCGCGCCCTTAAGCAGCGCCCGCGCCAGGATAGTCTGGTTTTCGGGATTGACATATTGGCCCAGCAAGGTAATTTGCGCGCTGACCGGCATGGCTGACGGTTCTTTACGCTGCTCCAGCTCCTGCGCTTCGGTCGCCGGCTTCTCCAGCAAGACCTTATCGCCGATGTTGATCTGGCTGATGCGCTCCTGCGGAATATTAATCTCCAGCCACAGTTCATCGAGATTGGCAATACGGTACAGCGGTGCGAGACTGTCAATACGCGCACCGGCAACCGCCATGCGTTCCATCACGACACCGGTAATCGGCGAGCGGATGCTCAGCAAACCCGATAATCTGTGAGTTTTCCTGAGCCTGTCGATTTCAGCGGCCGTCATGCCGGCAATTTCCAGGAGCTGGCGATGTTCATCGGCTTCCGATGCCGATGCGTTATGCAAAGAACGCGTTTCCTGCCAACGCCGCTCGGCAATGATGCCGTCTTCGAACAATTTTTTATCACGCTGGTAAGCGAACTGCCCCAGTTCCAGGTCGCTGCCGGCTTTAAGATACAAGCGCTGCATCGACAATAAGTCCGAACTGTTCAGCTCAGCCAGCACCTCGCCTTGCCTGATTTTATCGCCTATCGCCGCGTTCAGCCGCGTAATCAGGCCCGCTTGCGACGCGCTGACGATATATTCCTGCGTCGGCGGAATCACCACTTTGGCGGGGGCGTATAACACCGGTATCTGCGAGACGGGCATCAATTTGCCTAGCGATACGCCGAGGTTGGTAATGTGGTCTTCGGGTATGCGTATCACATTGCCTTCGGCAGAAACCGTGCTCGGCAACAGGCAAAACAAGGCTGGCGCGATGATGCTTAACGCAAAACGCAGCATGGCGTCGCTTGCAGTTAACGGTTTTTTTAATGCATTATTTTTCAATGTCTTCATGGTGTCACGCCTACCGCTTGGTTATAAAGCGCCTGGTCACGCAGCAACATAACGGCGCGTTCTTTGGCATTCAAAATCGATTGCTGGGTCCTGGACTGGATTTTCAGCAAATCCATCAAATCAATTTCACCGGCTGAAAAAGCGCTATGGGCCATATCCAGATGTTCTTCGGCAACCTGCTTCAGCTCATTGGCGATGTCCAGTTCGACGCGGTTGACTTCCAGGTTATGCTCGGCCTCATGGTGAAGTTGTTCTAAATTCCGGTGCAGCAGCTCACGTTCGGCGATCAATTTATTTAATTCGACATTAATAGCCGCTATTTGAGGTTGGATATGCGCACTGCCGCCGAAAGGCACGGTAACGCCGATATTAAAGCTTTCGGCTTTATTACTGCGCGGGTCATTGGTCATACTGTCGCTATTGACGCCGACCGTCAGGTTGGTTTGACCTGAGCCTACCCGTTTTAGCGCATTAAGCTCAGCCTGCTTTCGTTCAACCTGGCTGTTAACCGCCATCAAGGCGGGATGGTTTTGCTGGATTTCCTTTAATTCGACCAGCTTTTCCTGGTATGAGCCGGGGACTTTAGTGGTCTGGGTAATGCTG
>SCST01000247.1 GCA_004299465.1 Methylovulum sp.
GCTCGCATCAACTTCTAAATTAAATTCAATCATAGTTTGTTCAAATATCCTTAAATAATCAGGGAGTGCTTATATAATAGCACCCCCTATTAAATCGACGAATTCTGATAAGAAAATGGATTATTTCCCCGTTTTTGCAAAACTCCAAGACCAAAACTGTTTGGTGGTCGGCGCCGGTGAAGTCGCTGCGCGAAAAATTGAATTACTGTCCAGGGCGGGCGCAAAAATTACCGTCATCGCCGAAAGACTGAGTTCGCAAGTCGTCGCTATGCAGACGAGCCATAACCTGTCCATCCTGCAGAAATCCTTTGCAGCGCCTGATGTGCAGGGATTCAGGCTGGTTGTTTCGGCGACTGATGACGCCCAAACCAATCAATTAGTCGCCGAATCTGCCGAAGCACACAATATTCTTGTTAATGTTGTCGATAATCCGGCGCTGTGCAGCTTTATTTTTCCGGCAATTATCGATCGCTCTCCGATTATCGCCGCCGTATCCTCCGGCGGCGCTGCGCCGGTTTTGGCGCGCTTGCTCCGGGCGAAAATAGAAAGCGTGATTCCGCCGGCTTTCGGCCGCCTGGCGCAGTTGGCGGAAAAATTCAGGGATAGCGTCAAACAGCAGTTTCAAGAACCTGCCCAGCGCCGCATTTTCTGGGAAAACACCTTTCAAGGCCCAATAGCCGAGCTGGTTTTTGCAGGTAATGAACAGGAAGCCGAACAGCAATTAAAACAAGGCCTGGACGGGCGGCAATCCGGGGCAAATACCGGCGAAGTTTATCTGATTGGGGCCGGTCCCGGCGCAGCCGACCTGCTGACCTTTCGGGCGTTACGGCTGATGCAGCAGGCCGATGTGATCGTTTATGACCATCTGGTCTCAGCCGAGATTATCGATCTGGCGCGCCGTGATGCCGAAAAAATTTATGTCGGCAAGCAACGCAAAAATCACACGCTGCCGCAGGAATCGATCAATACGCTGCTCGCGGATTTAGCCAAGTCGGGCAAGCGGGTCGCGCGCCTGAAAGGCGGTGACCCGTTTATCTTCGGCCGCGGCGGCGAAGAAATTGAAACGTTGATGCAGCAAGGCATCCATTTCCAGGTCATTCCCGGCATAACTGCCGCTTCCGGCTGTGCGGCTTATGCAGGCATCCCGTTAACGCACAGGGATCATGCGCAATCCTGCACTTTTGTCACCGGCCATTTAAAAGATAATTCGATCAATTTAAACTGGATGCAATTGGCCGCCCCGCAGCAAACCATCGTTGTTTACATGGGCCTGACAGGACTGGAAAAAATATGCCAGTCACTCATCGAACACGGCAGTCCGAAGGATTTGCCGATAGCGCTGGTGCAGCAAGGCACAACGACCGGCCAGCGTGTCATAACCGGAACGCTGGCAACATTGCCGGCAAGCATTGCAAGCTTGGATATTACGCCGCCGACATTGCTGATAATCGGCACGGTAGTGACGCTGCATGAGCGCTTGAACTGGTTTCACCACGATGGCTGATTCAGCGATAGAACGCAGGTCGCTGATGATTATACCTACGGGGCGTGACAACACAGATTGTAACTATTCAGCGTAGGGCGCGCCATGCGCGCCTTCTCGTGCGCCCACAAGGGCAACTTAACAACAGTGTGAAAGTCCCTGTCGGCGTAAGCCATAACGTCGTAGCGAACAGTAACTGCGTCATTGCGAAATGGGGTGGAGAGCAACTGGAAGCGAAAGGGCAGTCCGTAGGATAACGAATCCGATTCGGCAGGGCAAGGTGGCGGTCTGTGAGGACATAATGAAGCCTGAAGATCATTAGTTTACCCCCCAATTTCTTCTCGTAACCTTTTACTCCTGTATCCGGCAAATGCAGATACTCTGACAAGTCTTGAATGAGCGACTCGACTTTTTCAACGGCGTTAGGTCGCCATGCTCTGGTAAAACGCGCATCCATACTGGTATGACGAATGGATTCTAACCACTCATACACCGCTCTTTCGGGATACCCGGCGGCACAAGCAGCTTGATGTAATAAGGTGTATTCGCGCAATAATTGCGTGCTAAATGTCAGTGAGCAAATTGCTTGATGGGTTAACCTCAACAACAATGCCACTCTGTGCAACACCGCGCCGAATAGCGTATGCACCGCAATGAGTATTGAACCGACTGATTCACGCGAAACGCAGGGCGCGCAGCGCGCCCTACGGTGGGAAAAGGCTGAATAATGACCTCTTGCAAAAACTTCAACGCTTTTTGAATCAGATGGGAGTAAACCAACATCCGGATTCAGTTATGTTGCGGGCGGCTTTAATTTGGACAATGTCCGCTTATTAAAAAGAAACGCACGATAGTTCGTCCGCACGCAGCACGGATTCCTGTTGAAATGCGCTTTTATAGGCCGCCCTGATTTGTTCAATCGCTTCGTTGCTTTGCTTGCCGGACGGATAAAACAATATTAACAATTTGGCGCCTTCCTTGATAACACCGCCGACCGCCCCGCTGAATTGGCCTGTACCGCTTAATACCGTCAATCCTTCAGGAAAACTCGGCGTAACGGACGTATCGATAAAATGCTGAAACTCTTCTTCAGTAATATCCGGCGCATCGGCTCTCGATAAGCCGAAAATAAGCTCGGTCCTGGAAAAGAATTTACCGTGCAGCCGCCGTTCGCAATAGCCGCGCTCATCAAAAGACTTCGTATCAAGCTTTGGATCAGTGCGGCCCAGCGCCCATGCGCCATCAATACCCAGCCCGCTAAGCAACAGGACTCCCGCGATCACATTACGCACCATAGACACCTCCCGGTAAGTTAGGGCTAAAACAAAAGATAAGGCTTTAACAGGCCTATTCGCAAATAAAGCCCTGGCCCAGTGTAACAAATCGGCGACAAACAACGCAAAAAACCTTAACGGCGTATTTCATGCAAGCTTTTCCCGTTTAGGAAACCCGCAATAGATAAAATATACGATGAATCAACAAAAAAATACGGCTGCATGGATGCAGGAGGTAGACAGAAAACTGCTCCTGCGTTTTCTGCATTCACCACATCCTTGTGGTTTAGCAACGCCATCACAAGGGTGGTCTATGGACAGGTCAGTTGCCGACGACTGCATGGATGCAGGAGGTAGAGCAACGCAGGAGCAGTTGCCGAGAACGCAGATGACGCTGATAGTTATAGTTACCTTACCGCCGGCAAATCCGCTGTAGATTACGCCCTGTGCGGCATTAAATTTGATATTTACGGTGGCGACAGGTAAGCATAACTACTAAAATGAGTCTCCTTCAGTTTGGAATTCAAAAAAATGACGACGCAAACCGTTTCTATGCAGCAATGTTTTTCATGGGCGAATGAAATTACCCGTTGTCAGAATTATCAAGCCTTAACTTATGTTTTTATCGAACTGCTTAAAAGCTTTAACTGGGTTGATTCGGCCTGCGCCTATGAAATATACGGCGACAGAAAAAAACGCACGCAAGCCCGTCACATTGCAAGTGAAATCCTGATCCGCAAGCTACCCCTGGATTTTAGCGCGGAAACAGGAGAAAACACTTACCCATTCCTTGACAACAGGCAACTGCCAGAGCATATAGAAATTGTAACATTAGCTGAAAAAACCAAAGCCCTCTTGCCGGTGATAACGGACACCGGCCCGGACAGGGTTATTGTGCTGGAGGGTGTTTTTAATGATGAAGCCGTGGCTTTATTGAATCATCTGCTAAACCTGTATCATAACCAGGTGATCCTCCATGATCATAAGGAACGCGATGTCTTAACCCGTCTGCCTAACCGGCAATCTTTCGACGCCCGCCTGATGGAAGTTTGCGAATTTTACCAGCGTGCGGCGTTCAGCAAGAAAACGGACGATAAACTGTCGTGGATTGCGATGCTGGA